>CAZHPX010000212.1:0-3320 GCA_964534785.1 uncultured Desulfobulbaceae bacterium
TATCTTTGGGAGTGAAGAATCTCTTTCCTATCGGGATATGATTGTTGCCGGAGGACGAAAGGAGATATATACCTATACCCCGCGGGGAGATTTGATCTGTCTGCCAGTCAACTCCAAGGTACTTGATTTTGCTTTTCGTGTCCATACCGATATCGGTCATACCTGTATAGGGGCGATGATCAGTCGGAAGCGTTATGACCATGCTCATGCTCTAAGGGATGGTGATGTGGTCAGAATACTTTGTCAGGATACCCCGGTTCGCTTTGAGCAGAGTGTTTTGAAACTCTGTCAAACCCCCAAAGCCAGATCGGAACTGGCAAAAGCGTTTCGGCAACGCTGGGAGATTGCTTCCAGGCAGATTGGCAGGGATATCCTTCGTCAGGAAATGCGTCGCTATGGCGTACCTTTTGAGGTTATTAAAAAAAAAGAAATGAGGGATATGCTGATTTATCTCCATCTGAATTCTCTGGATGATCTTTTTCTTAAAATAGGTGACGGAAGGGTGCGGCTCAGGGAGTTGATGTATGAGATTAGGCTGGGTCTCTATTCCAGCCGGGAGACGCTTTATGTACCCACCGGTATCTTTAACTGTATGGAACTGTCAACCCTTGATCCGGTGGTGGTTAAATCATCAGCATGTTGCCGTCCGGCTCCTTTTGATAAAGGGGTTATTGGTTTACTCAGTGAACGGGGGCTTTCACTCCACAAGAAAGGGTGCCGGCGTTTACAGATGATCAAATTCCAGAGGGAAGACGCGGTGGAGGTTCGCTGGAAGCTGCGGGAAACCAGAGTTGATAAATTACAGAAGATAGTGTTTATGGCAGCTTCCCGACAGCGATTGTTTTTGCTTTTGTCCGTGGCTCCGGATGAAATGAAGGTGGTTGATATTATCGCTCTCAATACGGTGGCTTCTTCTGCCTGGGAAGTTACTTTTTCAGTTGGAGACCTATACGATTTAAAGAAGGTTTTAAAACATTTTGACCGTTCCGCTCTGCCTTGTGAGTTTTCCCTTGAACAGTGATTCAGGGGCGAGCTCGAAACTACAAGCTCAAAACAAACCCAGGCAATAGCCAAAAGTGAATACAAACCAAGAAAAGGTGAGTTGCGGCGTTATCTGTAACATATAGCCGTCTTCACAACATAAGCATTGCTATAATAAAATAAACTTGCTATAGTCGGGGCATGATGATTTTGGTATAAAAATTAAATGGTTAAGCCGACACCAAACTGTTCCAGCAAACTAACTGACCAGCGATGAATAAAATCTCTCTAAATGAACGTATTATTTTTGCGTTAGATTTTTCAGAACCAGAAGAAGCTAAAAAATGGGTTGAAGAAGTTGATTGTAAAGTAAAGTTCTTTAAAGTGGGGTTGCAGCTTTTTCTTGCCGGCTGGTGGCCGGTCATCGACCATATTGTTGACCGTGGCAACAAGGTTATGGTTGACCTTAAATTTTTTGATATCCCTGAAACTGTCAATCAGGCTGTCCAGCAACTTAAGAATCGAGGAGTCACATTTGCAACTATCCATGGTAATGATCCAATCATTGAGGCGGCTATAAAAGAAAAGAACGGTTTAAAAATATTAGCGGTAACAGTTCTTACCAGTTTTGATGAATCAGACATGATTGAAATGGGTTTTACCAAAACCGTAGAAGACCTTGTTTTAATTCGTGCCAGAAAAGCGTTAAATTTAGGTTGTGACGGGATTGTATCTTCACCATTAGAGGCATCAATATTAAGAAAAGATTTCGACTCAAATTTTCTCATTGTCACTCCTGGTATTCGCCCCGGCTTAAATCGAGATATAGAAAAAGACGACCAGAAGCGTATAGCAACAGCAAAAAAAGCTATCATAAATGGAGCCGACCATGTTGTTATAGGTAGACCGATCAGCACTTCTCCAGATCCTCTCCATACTATTCAAACAATTCAAGAAGAAATCACTGAAGGACTTAGCAAAGCAGTATTATAGCCGCTTGGCCTGAAACCAGTTTTGCGGAGCCATGGTGGTGATTAACCTGCTTAGATTTCCTCTGAATACTGTTCTGTTTATCTCTTTTGCCCCGAATTGAAGCAGGTGCCGGGTGGTCATCTGGCAATCAATCATTGCTATATTTTTTTTTAGGCAGATCTCAACAAGTTTTGCCAGGGCAACCTTGGAGCTGTTGCTCACTGTTGAAAACATGGATTCTCCAAAAAACACCTTGTCAAGACAGAGACCGTACAGGCCGCCAACAAGTTTATTGTCCTGCCAGCACTCAATGGAATGACAATATCCTGCACGGTGCATTTTGTTGTAGGCCCTGGCCATATCATCAGTTATCCAGGTACCTTCCCCTGACTGCAGGCGGGTTCCTGCACAATGGCGAACCACTTCCGCAAAGGCGGTGTTAACGGTAATGGTAAAGATATTTTTACGGATTATCCGGGCCAGCCGTCTGGGCAGATGAAATTCTTTCGGGACAAGGATGAGCCTCGGGGCAGGACTCCACCAGAGCAACGGTTCATTACCCGAGTACCAGGGGAAGATACCCTGTCTGTAGGCTTCAAGAAGGCGTACCTGGGATAAGTCTCCCCCCACGGCAAGCAGACCGTCCGGATCAGCAAAATCAGGGTCAGGAAAAATAATTTCTCTGGGGATACGAAAAACAGGCATGGTTTCTTCCGGCATTCACTGGTCATGGAAAGATCCGGCACTCACATGTATTACAAATATGATGTTGAGTAAGTTGGTGGGTGCCGGATTATTAGATTAAACAGGTTTTCTGTTTCAGTTCTTTTATAAGGATTGACTCGTTTTCGCTGTAGTCAATGTCAGTTCTTTTATAAGGATTGACTCGTTTTCGCTGTAGTCAATGGGAATTTCGATGAGATGAACTCTTTTTTTTTCGATACAAAAACGAAGAGTTTTCCTTAATTCCCCATGGTTTTTTATGCAGTATCCATAGGCACCGTAACTCTTGGCATAGGCCGCGAAGTCCGGGTTGCCAAACTGAAGGCCAAAGTCAGGAAGCTGCATTGCGGCTTGTTTCCAGCGAATCATCCCATATCCATTATCCCGTAAAATCAGGATGATCAGATCTAATTGCAGGCGGTGGGGCGTGTCTTCTTATTAGGTTAACACCCTGCTTGTCTTTGCGGGGGAGTAAAGATAAGTTTTGCCTGTGTAGATGAAAAAAGATCGTAATGGTCAATATTTGAGTTGTGGCTGTATCTTTCATACTTTAAGTTGTTACAGAAAATAAAAAAAGGGTTAACTCAGTATGAGTTAACCCTTTTAATATATGGTGGAGGTATGCGGGATCGAACCGCAGACCT
>CAZHPX010000213.1:0-3319 GCA_964534785.1 uncultured Desulfobulbaceae bacterium
TCTTCCACCGTGACAATATTGATATTCGGGCTGGCAATCTGTTTGAGGGTGGAATAGAGGGTTGTTGATTTACCGCTGCCGGTGGGGCCGGTAACCAGAACAATCCCGTGGGGTGATCCCATGAAAGAGTTGTAAACCATGCGATCCCGGCGGGAAAAACCGAGACCGTCAAGGTTCTGGAAAATAACATCCGGGTCAAGAAGACGCATGACCGTTTTTTCACCAAAGGCGACTGGTATCGTGGAAACCCGTATCTCGACTTCCCTGCCATCCTGTCTGGCAATTTTAATCCGTCCGTCCTGGGGGCGTCGTTTTTCAGCAATATCCATTCTCGCTAAGGTCTTTATCCGGGAGGTAATCGCTGAATGTACGGATTTTGGAAGTTTGTAAATTGTATGGAGCATCCCGTCTATCCGAAAACGAACCATACATATATCCCGTTTCGGTTCGATATGGATGTCGCTGGCTCTCTGCTCCAGGGCATAGGCAAAAAGATGATTGACTGCTGCCTTGATATGCTGGTCTGTGGAGGCCAGCTCTTTTGTGGAAGAAAGGCGAACGAATTGTTCAAGATTGCCAATATCAATGGTTGTCCCGGTATCGCCGCCATTGAACTGACTCTCAGCAGCGGAAATGGATCGTTGAAAACCAAAAAATTCAGCAAGAATTTTTTTGATATCACTGCGGGTTGACAGATATGGACGAACCTTGATCTGGTTTACCCTCTCAATATCATCAAGGGTGGACTGTTTGTCGGGATGATAGGTGACAACCTCAAGTATTCCGTCCTGTTGGCCAATGGGAAGGATCAGGTGGTTAACCGCAAATGATTTAGGAATTGTCCTGGTGACCACATTTATGTCAAGATCAAGGGGGTCAAGTTTCTTAAATGGTATCTTCAGCTCTCTGCTGAGAGCCTGCATAATGATCTCTTCGTTTAAAATTACCCCTTTTCTGCCGGCAGCTTCTACATTCATGGCAACAATAATGTCCACCATATCAGGATAGCCCCGTTCAAGGGGCTGCTCTTCATGGCGGCGGCCACCCCGCATACGGAGCAGCTTCTGCCGCTGTTTTCCCTTGTCCAGCATAATTTTACGGCGTTGACTGTCATCCATAAGACCTTGTTTGATCAGCAGGTCAAGTAATTTTTCACTGTTTAATAATCCCATAAAGATCAGTTAGTTTTCCGTTTGGCACTGCGTATCCGGTAAAGTCGCTTAAGTAAAACCGCCCTGGTTCTCAAAGTCCTGTACCCACCGTGCCTGGGGATAAGCTCAGACATTAATAATCCTTTAAGTTCACATAGTCCACTTTAGTCAACTTCGTCCACACAAGTCCATAAAAAAAATCAGAGCAAAAGCCTGACCACCAGAAAACCGCCGACAAGAAGGATGAGAAAAACGATGGTGAGAATATTAAAATACTTATTAATAAAATATTGCACAGGGGCCCCGAAACGATAGATCAGGGCGGCAACGAGGAAAAAACGGGCAAAACGGGAGATAATTGAAGCTATTACAAATGTAATAAAGTCAATTTTAAAGGCCCCGGCCGTGATGGTGAACAGTTTGTACGGTAAAGGGGTAAATCCCGCTGCTCCCACTGCCCAGGCATCATATTTCTGATATAATTCCTGGGCAACGAAATATTTATCCGCCAGGCCGTACCAGACAAGAATCTGCTGGCCAATGGTATCCATAAAAGCAAAGCCCAGACCGTAACCGATTATTCCGCCGATCACTGAACCAATTCCGCAGATCAGGGCAAATTGGAACGATTTCTTTGGTGCTGCCACACAGAGGGCAACAAGAAAAACATCGGGAGGAATAGGGAAAAAAGAAGACTCTGCCATGGCAATGAAAAAAAGAACCCAGAGACCTGCCGGGGTTTGAATCCATTTCATGCAATAGTTATACATGCGTTGAAGATGTGAAATCCTGCGGGCCGGTGCTTTTTTTTCAGCAGATGCAGTATTTTCAGGATATTCAGTATTACCAGCCATGGTTGCCTATCAGGTTAACAAAACGGACATGCTCAATTGTTTTTATTGAAATTTCACCGTTTTTTTTCTCAAGTAGCTGCAATTCCTGGACAGCTTTGCTGCCCACTGGAATAACCATTTTTCCAGGATCGGCAAGCTGCTCGACAAGAGGTGGAGGTATTATCGGCCCTCCGGCAGTGACAAGAATACCGGTAAAAGGTGCCTCGTCCGGCCAGCCAATGGTGCCATCGTCAATTCTGGAGACTATGTTGTAATAACGGAGCCGGTCAAATACCTTGCGGGCCCGTACCAGCAGGGAATTTATTCTCTCTATGGTATAAACCCGGTCACAAAGTGAAGACAGAACCGCGGCCTGGTACCCTGAACCAGTGCCTATTTCCAGGACTTTACCTGAACCACTCAGGCCAAGGGCCTGGGTCATCAAAGCCACGATATATGGCTGGGAAATGGTTTGTCCGCTGCCAATCGGCAGAGGATGATCGCCATAGGCTCTGGCACGCATGGCATCTTCAACAAACTCGTGGCGCGGCACCTTGTGCATGCTGGCAAGAACAGCAGGATCGTTGATGCCCCTGGGGATCAGCTGTTCTTCGACCATCCTCTCCAGGTTGATATCAAAGTTATCACTGTTCAATGGATATCCTGCCAGATAAAATCGTCGGCCCAGGCATGATCTGCCCGGTTAAAGGTTCTGAACTGAGTTTCGCTGACAACATCACCATCGAAAGTTATGACAATCATCTCATAGCCTTCATCACCGACAAGGGGACCAATCATTGGTATCCGGCTCAGACGATCCCTCTTTTCCTCATAATAAACAAACTCATAAACCCCTTGAGATATAGTACGGGTGCCGTCAGGTTCACCCAGATACATCAGGACATCCTGTTTTGTTGATACCCCGGGCTTGAGCATAATTACATCAGAGGCGAGATGTCTGACCGGAGTAGAAGCACAACCAACAGACATGACCAGCAGGACAAGGAAGATAAAACCAGAAAATAAGCGCATAATATTTTAACAGAATATTTTAAGTTTATGAAAAAACAAAATAAAAAAAGGCTATGTCCATATATCGTGAACATAACCTTTTTTCAAGGCAAATAACAAAAGCCCCTTTTTTATCCTTTAATACACGAATCCTGCACCAGGGGAAAAGTGGTATGTTTCGAGAACATACAGCATGTGAGCGGATTTACCATAAAAATAAACCTGGAAAATCTCAGTTATTACTTGCTTCCCTGGGGTAAACTTTTACAATCCTGTATCCTGTATCCTGTATCCTGTATCCTGTATCCTGTATCCTGTATCCTG
>CAZHPX010000214.1:0-3306 GCA_964534785.1 uncultured Desulfobulbaceae bacterium
TTGCTTTTCGTGTTTCGCGACTTGGTCTTACCGGCAGATTCTTATTGCTCTTACTGTTAATCGTTATTATACCTATGTCCCTGACAGCCTGGGCCATAGAGGCAGGTCATCTGATGCCGGGGCAGAGTCTATATGCTGCTGTTCCATTATTTGTCCTGATCCTGATCGTTCCCTTTGCCAGATTGTTGAGTAACTGGATTATAAACAAGGATTTACAGGCCATTAACCGGTTTTGCCTTGAAATAAAAAAAGGCAATTATGAAGTTCATTTTGCTCTCGGTCATGAAAAAGAGGAAGAAGAACCTTTTATTGTTCTTCTTCGTAATCTTACCTGGATGAGTCACAGCCTCGGTACCCGGCAGGAGAAAACCAGATTCCGTTTACAAAGGGTACGGGATGAGCATCGTCTCATGAGAGAAAAGGCGTTGCTTGATGGGTTGACAGGTCTTTATAACCGTAGATATTTTGACGATGTTCTGCCGAGAATATTAGATTCTGCGGCTGCTGCAAAAACTGAAATCAGTCTTATATTTATGGACTGTGACAGGTTTAAACAGCTCAATGATGCCATGGGACATCAGGTGGGAGACCTGACCCTGAAGAGGCTTGCCGACAGTATCAGGGAAGGTATCCGCTCGGGAAGAGATATTCCTTTCAGATTCGGTGGTGATGAGTTTGCCGTGCTTCTCCAGGGGGTTGGTCTTGAAAGAGCGGCTTACATCGCCAACAGGATTCGTTTACTCTTTTTTGACAGCAGGGTTGGAGAGGTAACTTTATCCCTGGGTGTTGCCACCGTTTTACCTGGTGGAGATATGTCAGATGGCCGGTTGATGAAAAATTTAATCAGAGCCGCTGATCAGCAGACATATCTTGCCAAGCAGAGGGGTGGTAATAATGTTTGTGCGGCCGATCTTATGATTATGGATGAGGAGCTTGAAAAATATGAAAATTACCGTTGAATATTGCAGTAAATGAAACTATAAACCCCGTGCCTCCGGTCTGGAGGATGAGTTGAAAAATAATTTTGCTGATGCAGTGGAAGAAGTGGAATTGATTGCCGGTTCTGGTGGTGTTTTTGAAATTTCTGTTGACGGCAGCAATATTTTTTCCAAAAAAGAGTTGAACCGTTTTCCGGAAGATGGGGAAATTGTGAAACTTGTCAGGGAGTGTCAGTAAATATTTGGTTTATACTAAGATACTACCAAAACCACTGCATTGTAAATATTTGAAGTGCTGCTTATGGAGATAAGCCAAGCCGGTCAGTTAGACGACAGGTATGCTGGGCGGCCTGATCGCCTTTAAGAAGGAGTGCTGCCAAATATTTACGAATGTCAAGGGTAGCCGGTTGAGATTAGTTTCATAACCGATCTTTTATAGTTTTTTGCTTTTATGTTACAGGAATTACGAATAAAAAATCTTGCTCTTCTTGAATCGCTTGAGCTTTCCCTGCCGGAACAGGGAAATGGCCTGGTGGTCTTCACCGGTGAAACCGGGGCCGGCAAGTCGATCATTCTCAAGGCTGTCCATTTGCTCGCTGGCGGTCGGGGAGCCGTGTCCTGGATTCGTGGTGACTCTCAGCAGGCTGAGATAGAGGCGTATTTTACTGTTGATCGGAGCCAGGCAGAGATAAAAAAAATTCTTGCCGTCAATGAACTTGAATCCGGGGATGAATGTCTGATTAGAAGGATTCTCAACCGCAAGGGCAGGAGCCGGTTATTTATTAATGACAGGGCTGTAACAACCAGGCTGGCAGCTAATCTGGCCGGTTGCCTGGTAAGTATTGCCGGTCAGCACGATCATCAGCAGTTGTTGCAGGCAAAAAAACATCTTGATCTCCTTGACACTTACGGGGAACTCTGGTCGGATAGGCAGGAGTTTTTCCGATTGTACAAAGACTGGCAGCATCTTGTCAGCAGCCTCCGTGATTTACAGATAAAAGAACAGGACAAAGAACAACGACGGGATTTTCTTCAGTATCAGCAACGGGAAATTCAGGAAGTTGTCCCCTTGCCCGGAGAAGATGAAAAACTCATCAGGGAACGGGAGCGGTTAAAATCTTCAGCCGCCCTTTCTGATCTGGCCACTGAGAGTTACAGGCTCATTCAGGGCAGTGTTGTTGTCCATTTGACAACCATCAGAAAAAACATGGCACAGGCTGCAGGCCTGGATAAATCAGTGCAGGCTCTGGCAGAACGGATTGTAAGCAGTTGTTACGAGATAGAAGATCTGGAAGGGGAGCTTGTTGCTTATCGTGATGGTCTGCCCATGGATACATACCGTCTTGAAGAAATTTCCGCTCGTCTGGCCCAGTTGAAACAGTTACAGCGAAAGTATGGACCGACCCTGGAAGATGTCATATCTTATGGGCAACAGATTAGCGAAGAATTAGAAAATTTGTCTGACATTGAAGTAGATATTGTAAAACTGGAAAAAGAAGTTGACATGGCCGGGGACAGGGTGCTGGCAAAAGGAAAGGCGTTGTCTTTGGCCCGCAGCAAGGCGGGACAAAGACTTGCCGCTGCCATGGAGGCAGAGCTTGCTTCCCTTCATTTTTCCCAGGCTGTTTTTATGGTTGATATGCACTCTTCATCTGAGCTTGGAGATGGGGTACAGGTCAGTGGTTTTGATGTCGTGGAGTTTCTTTTTTCCGCAAATCCAGGTGAAGACCCAAAACCGCTGGCTAAAGTTGCTTCCGGCGGTGAGCTGTCCCGCCTGATGCTGGCAATGAAATGTATGCTGGCAAAACGGGATCAGGTGGAGACGGTTATCTTTGACGAGGTGGATGCCGGAATAGGCGGGCAGGCGGCAGAAGCGGTGGCTGCCAAGATCAGTGAGCTGGCCGGTCATCACCAGGTCTTGTGTATAACCCATCTTCCCCAGATAGCCGCCCATGCCACAACCCATTACAAGGTGGAAAAAAAGGTCAGGGAGGGGCGGACAACTACAACTATCAAGCTCCTTGCCGGGGAAGAACGGGTGGCAGAGCTGGCGAGAATGCTTGGTGGTGAAGCGGTTTCTGAACAGACCGTTGCCTATGCCCGTGAATTGGCTGGAAAAGGCTGCAACAGTAACGGTAACAAAAAAGATTGATGATCTCTGAAATATCTGCAATCGGACTTTTTTCCGGTGGTCTCGATTCCATCCTGGCCTGCCATCTGATCAAAGCCCAGGGAATCCGGGTTATACCGGTTAAATTTATCACCCCGTTTTTTGATTATCATCTCCTTGCCGGGGAGAAAGCATACCAGCAGGAAATAACGAAAAAATTTTCATTATCAGTGGAGCTGGTTGATATCAGCAGGGGAT
>CAZHPX010000215.1:0-3304 GCA_964534785.1 uncultured Desulfobulbaceae bacterium
TGAGGATGAACTGAGCTGAAGCTGGTTTTATGCGAATAGCTGTTGATACCATGGGAGGGGAACTTGGTTCTGAGTTCCCTGTTCACGGGGCGGTTGGTGCCCTTGCCAGGCGGCAGGAACTGGAAGTTATTCTTCTTGGTCCCCGTGATCTGCTGGCTGAACATTTGCAATCAGCCCCGGGCTTGAGCAAAAATATCAGAAAACGGCTCTCCATAGAGCATGCTCCGCAGGTAATTGGTATGGACGAGTCTCCGGTTGAGGCCGTCCGTAAAAAAAAGGATTCCACGATTATGGTGGGATTTTCTCTTGTCCGGGAGGGGAAGGCTGATGGAGTTGTTTCAGCAGGGAACTCAGGGGCGACCATGGCTGCTGCCATTCGCTCTCTTGGCCGTCTGAAAGGGGTCTCACGACCGGGGATAGGGAATTTTTTTCCCACCGTTAAGAAACCTGTGATGCTCATGGATGTCGGGGCAAATGTTGATTGCCGGCCCCAGCATCTTCTTCAGTTTGCCTTTATGGCATCTTTTTGTTCCCATCTGCTCCATGACATTACCCGCCCCAGGGTGGGTTTGCTAAGCATTGGCAAAGAGGCTGCCAAGGGTAATACCCTGGTCAGGGAAACCCATGAGCTTTTGCTTGAGAGTCCCTTGAATTTCATCGGTAATGTCGAAGGGCGTGATGTCTATAAGGGTGATGTTGATGTTATCATCTGCGATGGGTTTGTCGGCAATGTTGCCCTTAAAGTCAGTGAAGGGTTGGCTGATGCGGCCATGCAGATGTTGAAAATGGAAATCATGAAATCCTGGCGGGCTAAAATAGGGTATCTGTTTATCCGTGATGCCTTGGCCCGTTTTCGGCAACGGGTTGATTATGCTGAATACGGAGGTGCACCTCTTCTTGGTATAAATGGTATAGCTATCATTTGTCATGGAACTTCTTGTGCCATGGCCATCCAGAACGGTATCATTGTCGCGGCGGACATGGTTCAGCATAAGGTTAATGATGGTATAATCAAGGCCTTGTCCGATTATGAACATCAATGAATCGCCCATGATAAAACGAGCTGCTGTTATCGGTACAGGTTCCTGTCTGCCTGAGCGGGTGCTTACCAATCATGATCTTGAAAAGACGCTTGATACTTCGGATGAATGGATTACCAGTCGAACCGGGATTAAAACTAGGCGGATAGCCTGTCGGGGAGACGAAAATTTTCACCTCGCCAGCCGGGCCGCCAGGCAGGCTCTGGATATGGCTGGTCTTGATGCCGCTGAAATTGACATGATTGTGGTGGCCACCATTACTCCGCACATGATAATGCCCTCCTGTGCCTGCTTTGTCCAGGCAGAGATTGGAGCAGATAATGCCTTTGCATATGATCTTAATGCCGCCTGTTCAGGTTTTCTTTACGGTCTTGATCTTGCCGATGGTTATATAGCCCGCCGCCCGGATATGAAGATTCTTCTCATTGGTTCGGAAACCCTGTCCGCCCATGTTGACTGGACAGATCGTAATACCTGCATTCTCTTTGGCGACGGGGCAGGTGCGGTTGTCCTGAGCGGGAAAGAAGACCGGGGAGTGCTGGCATCACGACTTTATTCCGATGGACGACTCTGGAATCTGCTCTATATGGATAGCCCGGAAAGCCTGAATCCGGAGATTGTTCAGGAAAACAGGAAGGGATGTTATATACGGATGTCGGGCAGGGATGTTTTTAAATTTGCGGTTCGCTCCATGGAAGAGGCTGTTAACGAGCTTCTGTTAAACGAAGGGGTTAAGGTTGATGATCTGGCTTTGATTGTTCCTCATCAGGCCAATGTCCGGATCCTTAATAAATTACTTGAACGATTACTTATTCCCCAGGACAAGGTTTTTATCAATGTTGATCGTTATGGCAATACTTCTGCGGCATCTATTCCCATAGCCCTTGATGAGGTGAATCGGGCCGGCCGACTGCATCCTGGGGACAAGGTTTTGTTTTGTTCCTTTGGCGGCGGTTTTACCTGGGGTGCTTTGCTGATGGAGTGGTGATTCAGGTTACAGATATCAGGTGACAGGAAGCAGGAGGCGAAGACGAGAATAACAGGAGAAAAAAATTGAATTATTTTTTATCGGAAGAACAAGAGATGATTGTTGAGACGGCCCGGGAATTGACCAATGAGAAGATCATTCCTGTCCGGGCTGAGCTTGATGAAAAAAATCAGTTTGCTATTGAGATTTTAGAGGATATGGGTAAGGCCGATCTGTTTTCTGTTTTTATCCCTGAAGAATATGGCGGTCTGGGCGGCGGCTGTTTTGATACCCTTCTTGTCCTTGAAGAGCTTGCCAGGGGATGTGTTGGCATAGCAACCAGTTATGCTGCCAACGCCCTTGGTATTTTCCCGGTTATGCTTGCCGGTACTGAGGAGCAGAAGAAGAAATATTTACCAGCCATTGCCCGGGGAGAGAGCTGGGCTGCCTTTGGTCTCACCGAGGCCAATGCCGGCAGCGACGCTTCCGGAGTAAAAACGACAGCAGTACTTGACGGAGATGAATGGGTACTTAATGGAACCAAGCAGTGGATAACCAATGGTGGTGAAGTTCAGTTGTATTCCATTGTTGCCCTGACAGCCCCTGACAAGGGTGCCCGTGGTGCATCTATTTTTATTGTTGAGGATGGCGACCCCGGATTTTCATACGGAAAGAAAGAAAATAAAATGGGCATTCGTTCCTCGGCTACCCGTGAACTCATCATGAAAGATTGTCGTATCCCCCAAGACAGGCTTGTGGGGCGGAAGGGAACCGGTTTTATCACGGTTATGAAAACTCTTGATATATCCAGACCAGGAATAGGCTCTCTTGGGGTCGGCTTGGCCCAGGCGGCTCTTGATGAGGCTGTTGTCTATGCCAGACAGCGGATCCAGTTTGGTAAACCGGTTATTGCTTTTCAGGCTGTTCAGCATATTCTTGCTGATATGGCCACCTCGCTTGAGGCTGCAAGGGCTCTGGTTTATGCTGTGGCCCGTTTTATTGATTCAGGTCCCAAAAAGATGAGCAGGGCATCTGCCATGAGTAAACTCTTTGCCACAGATATGGCCATGAAGGTCACCACCGATGCGGTGCAGGTACTGGGTGGTTATGGTTATATGAAGGAATATCCGGTGGAAAAGATGATGAGAGATGCAAAAGTTCTCCAAATCTATGAGGGAACCAATCAGATTCAACGCAATGTTATTGGTCAGGAACTCAATCGTGAGTACGCGTGACAGAAGACAGAGGACAGAAACCAGAAGACAGAAGATTTTGTTTTGCTTGTTTTAATAATTAT
>CAZHPX010000216.1:0-3292 GCA_964534785.1 uncultured Desulfobulbaceae bacterium
TTGCCTCAAAAAATGGTTCCTATGCCCACGGGGATTACCGGATAAATATTATTGACACTCCCGGGCATGCCGATTTTGGTGGTCAGGTGGAGAGGGTTTTGCGGATGGCGGATGGAGCTGTGCTTCTTGTTGATGCCCAGGAGGGCCCTATGCCCCAGACTTTTTTTGTGGTTAAAAAGGCCTTGGCCGCCAATCTCCCCATTCTTGTGGTGATTAACAAGATTGACAAGGAGGCTGCTCGTTGTGAGTGGGCGGTGGATCAGGTTTTTGACCTCCTGGCGCGCCTTGATGCTCCGGATGAAACCCTCGATTTTCCGGTTATTTACGGTTCTGCCAAGGGGGGATACATGGTGACGGACCCCGATGATGAGCAGGTGCCGGGCAAGGGGATGGAGCTTATTTCTGAAATGATTATAAACAATGTTCCGCCTCCCCAGGGCGATCCCGAGGCTCCGCTTCAACTCCAGGTAAATACCATTGATTATTCGCCTTATCTTGGCCGGCTTGGGATTGGTAAAGTGGTAAATGGCCGGCTTGAGATTAATCAGAATGTTGTGGTGGCAAGGCGGGACGGCTCCATTAAGCCGGTCAGGATAACCAAGATATTTTCTTTTCAGGCAGATCAGCAGGTTGCGGTTGAGACTGCTTCTATTGGAGAGATTTTGGCAGTGGCGGGTATGGATGATGTAACCGTCGGGGTAACCTTTACCGACCCCGATGATCCAAGACCATTACCACTTATTGAAATTGATCCGCCCACCATATCCATGAACTTTATTCCCAATGACTCGCCATTTGCCGGTCAGGATGGTAAGTTTGTTACTTCCCGGCAGATTGAAGAGCGGCTTTCCAGGGAAACTCTTGCTGATGTTGCCCTGCAGGTGGAGCCGCTCACCGAGGGGGTTGGCTTTAAGGTCTCCGGCCGCGGCGAGCTCCATCTATCTATTTTGATTGAAAAGATGCGGCGGGAAGGGTATGAGTTTCAGGTAACCCGTCCCCATGTCATCATGCGCAGGGAAGACGGTAAAACCATTGAACCTTACGAAGAGCTGACTGTGAATGTTGACGAGCAGTATCAGGGCGTGGTTATTGAGAAACTTGGCAAGCTCAAAGGTGTTCTTGAAGACATGCAGGTGGAAAACCAGATGTCAAAAATGAAGTTCAAGGTTCCAACCCGGGGGCTGCTTGGCTATCGTTCCGAGTTCATGACCGATACCAGGGGGATGGGGGTTATGAACTATGTCTTTGCTGAGTGGGGTCCTTATGCCGGTGAGCTTGTCAGTCGTACCAACGGGGTCATGATTGTTAAAGAAACTTGCACCACTGTTGCCTTTGCCCTCTTTAATCTCCAGGAGCGGGCGGCTTTGTTTCTTGGTCCGGGCATTGATGTCTATAAGGGGCAGATTATCGGTGAAAACTGCCGGTCGGCTGATTTGATTGTCAACCCCGCCAAAGGGAAAAAACTTACCAATATGCGGGCATCCGGCTCTGATGAAGCAGTTATTTTGACTCCGCCGGTGGCAATGAGCCTTGAGGACTGCATCGCCTATATCAAGGACGACGAGCTGGTTGAGATTACGCCCAAGGCTATCCGCTTGCGGAAAAAACCGGGGGTTAAGTTAAGGGGATAGATTTGCCAGAAGCCAGAAATCAGAGGACAGAGGCCAGAAGCCAGAAGCCAGAAGCCAGAATAGCTCGAAGTCTACGCTATCTGCAGCCAAAGGCTGATATAAACTACGCTTAACTGCTTAACTGAAGTTTCCCACTTTTATTTTTATGGCAAATCTGCTCACATGCTGTATCTTGTTTAAATATACCATGTTTCTCTTGGCACAGTCTTCGTGCGTCAAGGGATAATAAAATGGGGTTTTGCTACTTGTGCGGCAAATACCGTAAAAAATAAATTAATTTCCATTGCAGCGGTACATCACGGCAGTTTTGGTACCTGTAAAAACCGGGAAACTTCAGCTGCTTAACTGCTTTATCCTATTCACCAAATGCGAAGCATCAAATTATTCTGTCCTCTGTCTTACATAGGTGTGGGGCTTGTTGTTTTTCTGCTTCTCAGGGTGTTGTTTTGAATTATGAGTAAATAATAGCGTTCAGCCTTCCCATGGTCTCTTCTTCCCCCTCACAATCATCTCTCTCTTCGGCCGAACTGGTGGCTGATAGAATTGGTCAAGCTCGTTTTTTTGAAGCCCGGTTTCTTTTTAATAAGTTTTGTACTGAGATTGACTCTGATCTGCGTGTTCAGTTGCAGAAGCAAATAGATCGTTCTTTCAAGCTGTTCCAGGAGGCTTTTGCCAGGGCTGAACAGCTTGAATGTGCAGGTCGTCTTGATGAAGCCGCTGCCTCTTATGAGCAGGTGGCAGCAATGGTTATTGATCATCCCCATCTCTCCCGTGCCAGGCAGCGGCTGGAAAATTACCGCCAACTTGGCTTATCAAACAAGAAAAATAAATTATCTGAATCAGAGGAAGTTGTTTCTGAAGAAAAGATTGTAACTTCTGAAGGCGTTGCCAGCTCTGAAGTTCCACCTGTGGAGTTATTCGCCAAGCCGGCAGGACATAAGCTGGTGCTGATCGGCTTGGGGATGGTTTTGATTCTTTCTTTGTCTTTTGGAACTTTTTCTTATCTGTTCAGTCGCGGTGAGACTGTGGATAGAGGAGTATTGGTTCCCGTGCTTGAAGTGCATGGTGGAGATAAGTTATTGAAAAGTTCAGATGATACAGGCTCCGTACTTATGGAAGTTGTCAAACGGAATTCTGCGGATTCTCATGATAATACGGTGGTGGATAATAATATTTGGCCGAACATTTCTCCTGCTCTACCAGTTCCGAAAGTCATTTTGGAGACAGGGCATGGCAGGGAAGAGCAGACCGGGGCAGATAATCTTGTCATAATCCCATTCAGCGGGAATAACACTCTTGCCGCTGTTGATATACCTGAGGGGAGTCAGGTGGAAATCAGGAATGAAAAAGACGGGGAACTGAAATTGCCTCTTGATTATCAGCCGGCAGATCACTCGGAGGTTATTGAGGATGTCGAGAATATTGACAGCAGCTTAGAGGAAATGGAGTTCTCTCGCCAGGTTAGTGAAAAGATCGGGGAAACCGGAAAGGTCAAGGAGGCGGGAAAGGAAGAATCAAAGCAATTATACGTGGTTATATCCGGGGACACTCTGGAAAAAATTTCTGCTGAAGTTTATGGAGATCGTCATAAATGGTCCCGTCTGCTTGATGCCAACCGGGAAAAACTTGGGGAACCGCCTTTTGTTCTTCGTCCGGGAATG
>CAZHPX010000217.1:0-3290 GCA_964534785.1 uncultured Desulfobulbaceae bacterium
TTTAATGGCACCGCGATGGGCACAACCATCAACACCAAGAGCAACCCCGGAAACAACCACAACCGATCTGGATGCCAGCCTCCGGGCCAGCATTCCGCTGACCATGGCACCATAGGACGAAACAGAGCGGGAACCTACAAGGGCAACAGATGGTTGCTGCAGAGAAGCGAGAGCACCCTGATAAAAAAGAAAAGGCGGAGCATCAGCCAAAACGCGAAGCTGATCAGGATAAATTGAATCATCAAGGGAGGTAAAGGAAATCCGGTTGCGGTAAAGGGTCTCAAGCTGTGCATCTGCTCTGTTTAGACTATGAGCAAGTGCTTTTTTATCCGACAGCAACCCGGCCAGGCGGGGATGCATGTCAGGATCATTACCAGGGGCGGCAATAATAGCGGCCGGGGTTCGATAACGCCCGGCAAGACGACAAATAGTCGTGCTGCCGATACCGGCAAGAAAATAAATGGTCAACCAGTCCAGTGCTGAATCACAGATATGGACGGCCATAATGAGTTTCGGGTTCCGGTTATATTTTTTTGTTTACAGCGACTTTAATAAGCTGCAAGCTTACAACTCGCAGCTTATAACTGTTGGTTATAATGCAATTAATTCGTCAGAAATGCAGCAAGGTCACCTCTCCGGGCGGGATGACGCAGTTTTCTGATCGCCTCAGCTTCAATCTGCCTGATCCGCTCACGGGTAACCGCAAAACACTGACCGACTTCTTCAAGGGTGTGATCGCAACTGACTTCAATACCATAACGCATCCGCAACACTTTGGCCTCCCGCGGAGAAAGAGAATTCATCACCTCACAAAGACAGCGTTTAAGGCTTTCACTTATAGATGCCTCCTGGGGATCTGGATGAGCAAAGTCTTCCAGAAAATCGCCAAGCATGGAGTCATCCTCATCTCCAACCGGTGCATCAAGTGACACCGCATCCCTGGCGGCTTTTAAAACGCCCCCCACCTTTTCCACATCCACATCAAGATGTTTGGCCAGTTCCTCTGCTGTCGGCTCTCTCTTCTCATGACGCTGGAATTCTTTTGTGTAGCGAAGCAGCCGATTAATGGTCTCGATCATATGAACCGGCAGGCGAATGGTTCTCCCCTGATCGGCAATTCCCCTGGTAACAGCCTGACGAATCCACCAGGTCGCATATGTGGAGAACTTGTAACCCCGTGTATGATCATATTTATCAACCGCTTTCATCAAGCCTATATTACCTTCCTGAATTAAGTCCGACAAATGCAGTCCCCTGTTCAAAAACTTTTTGGACACAGAAATGACAAGCCTCAAATTTGCACGAACCAGAGACTCCCTCGCCTGCTTGGTCATTTCCCGCCCGATTTCGATCTCACGGAGAATTTCCTCAAAGGCCTCAGAACATACTCCCATGGTTTCATCAAGCCCAAGAGTTATATAATGCTCAACCTGTTCAGGTGTCGGAATGCTTTCGTCCGTATCCAGCCCTTTTCGCCGCAAGGCAAGAATCTCCCGCTGCTGAGCGACAACCCGCACTTTACTAAATTTAAGACTTAGTTCCTTAACAGCATCGGCAACCGATAAAATACCTTTAGAGCATAACCGGTACCCTTTAAATAATTCTGATATTTTCACACCAACAGTGACGATCTCCGCGGCAAGCCTCTTTTCTTCCACCTCCCGGCCAATAACTTTTTTTAACCTGGCAAACAGCTCAGAGCGTTTATCATCCAGCAAATTGGCCAGTGCAACATGCTCAATAAACCCCTCTTTAGTCCTGGCCAAGACATTTTCATCATCAGGGACACCACGCAACACACCCTTGATGCGTAATTTACCCGATAACAGAGCATCAGCAATATCATTCAAGGCAGTGATACCCGGTGCCACCCTCAACACAGCCCGCTGAACCCGCACCTCTCCATCTTCCATAAGACGGGCCAATTCCATTTCCTCCCCATGACTGAGCAATGACTGCTGTCCCATTTCACGAAGATAGATATTCATGGGATCAATACTGGTACCCACCCGGTTACCAGGTTTTCTCCGATCAGCTCCTGAACGACGATCACTGGCAAGGCGACAATCAGCCTTTTTCAAGACTTTCTCAAGATCATCCACATCTTCACTATCCTCCAATTCCTCCATAATATCAACCGCTGGCAATATATCTTTTTTCAACCCCTTGTCCATTATGCATCCTGAATCTTTCATAAACGACATCCTTCCTCAAGCATCACTTAAAAACACACCAAACAAACGGTTACAGAGAATAACTGTCCGATATTACAAGCAAACTCTACGATGTAAAAAACTCACTACCTTTAACCCGAAAAACAAGTTTGCTAATATTACCATTATTCATTCTTTTTTCAACAACTTATCATAAAATAATGTTCTTTTCCCCAAATGTTTACTCTTTTTTTACCGCTTTCATTTTCCGCTCAATCAACTTATCTCTTTTCCCCTGCTCCCCGGCCTGTTCAACCTCACGAATCTGCTGCGACAGGACAACACCTTCAATAAAATTCCGTTTTTGCCGTAACCAGGACAAAAACCCGTCACATTTATGACGCGGTTCCATCCCGCCCAGAACATCACTTTCGCCTCCGGCACGCATAAACAACTCTACCACATACCGGCGGTCACTGTCACTGGCAAGATTCGCATAAATATGCTCCGGTGTACATTTTCCTTCTGCAGAATTTTCTTTCAAAAAAGCAATAAAATCAAGCAGGGGCTGCTCATTAACAACAACAACCAGACCAGCGGCAAGCAACTCATCTGTAAACTCAGGATAAAGGATGAGAAAATCAACCAACTGCCTGCCCCGGACGGACAAAGTAGCAAAACTGGACGGAAAATCAGCGTCCCTGCCTGCATTTTTCCCGGCATTTGCCGGTAAAGCCGCCCCAATCTCTTCCCTTAAGAGCAACTGTTCTGAAGAGATACCAAGCTTTTCACTGAAATGAGCCGCCATCAAAGCCTGTTGCCGGGTATCGGAAGTTTTCAGAAGCGGTTGCAGTTCTGCGACGATTTTATTTTTACCACCAAGAGTCAAGCCATACTGCTTTGTCAATGTATCAAAAACAAACTCAGCCAGCCCCTTAGCTTTATCAAGCAATGACTCTATCCCGTAAGCTCCCTGCTCCCTGACCAGAGAATCAGGATCATGGCCATCGGGAAGAACCGCCACCAGTCCGTCCACCTGCTCACTCAGAAAAAAAGGCACAGATCGCATTGCCGCCTTCACCCCGGCAGTATCTCCGTCAAAAAGCAGAATAACCCGGTCACAATAACCACGCAGGG
>CAZHPX010000218.1:0-3274 GCA_964534785.1 uncultured Desulfobulbaceae bacterium
CCCAGCAAGGGATTGCTACAACTGGGTTTTTGAGAGTTCCGGATATAGCCAATTTTTTCACTGATTCCACCTTCTATGGACCCAGACTCAAGTCTGATTCGGCATTTTCCGCAGACTCCGCTGCCGCCGCAGGAGGCATTGATATGGAGTCCTGCCTGGCGGGCGGCCCGGATGACACTGGTGCCAGTTTTTACCTTTATGGCCTTACCTTAAGGCTGAAATTGAATACGATATTCCATGATTACTCCTGATGGGGTTATTACTCTTTATCATTAATGGTAAAGTGGATAACATCTGTAAATGTTTTACCCAAACTCGTGCTGGCAAACGGTTGAGTATTGTAAATATTCGGCTTATGCTATGAGTACTACCAAAACCACTGCATTGTAAATATATAACATGTTGAAGAATCGTTATGTTATACAATTTTTTATCTGATTACCATCCAGGCTCAGGTAATCGAAAAAAACATTTTGGAATGCTACTTCTGTTTCGAGTGGCTGGGTGTTCCCACGCTGGAGCATGGGAACAAGAACGCTCTTGACCTTTCCCTCTCGTTCCCACGCTCTGCGTGGGAATGCTGCTTATAAACTTGACGCCTCAGACAATGTACGTTTGGTTTGATTTTGAATATTCATGCA
Organism: uncultured Desulfobulbaceae bacterium; assembly: GCA_964534785.1. GTDB lineage: Bacteria > Desulfobacterota > Desulfobulbia > Desulfobulbales > Desulfobulbaceae > DRLX01. The sequence goes on from CAZHPX010000218.1 coordinate 642, forward strand.
TCAAGTATGCACGATTCAGACTTAAATGTTCAGACTAATATTGTGGGTAATAGGCAGTCATAGTGCCACCGCTCATCAGTTAATTCATCACTTTTTCGTATTGCACCCATAGCACATGCCAGCCCCTGAACATAATGCTCTGTGGGCAGATATTTTCCAATACATACATACCTTAAAACAGCGGCTTTTAACCATCGCTTACATTACTTGACCGGAAATGTTTTTCTTGAAGTATTGTCATCACGAAATACTCCAACCATGTTGTTGATTTCAGTGGCACCTCGTGGAATACATGGTAGTATTATCTGTTGTTTTACGGCACCTTTCTCATCCTGTTGCTAAGGGTTTGACAAGATGAAAGAAGCCATATTTTTACTTGGTGTCTCAGGCTCATGCGGGCATTTGGCTGGAAGATCGACAGTGGGGTCTTACAAAAAATTAGTTGCAACATGTTGAAATTGTATTATTTTGGCAGCTGGAACAGAGGTAATCCTATAACCCCCTGTTAAAGTGTAAAAAATTGCTGGATGCTAATTTGACATTCAGCAATTTTATGTCTTCATGGCGGGGCGTATTCAGGGGTTAAAAAATATAAGAGATAAAGGGGAAAATATGACCAGAGAGATAATGCAACAGCCATTGACGGATACAGCAGAGACGGTTTTGAACCGCCGTTATTATATGAAGGACGAGAACGGTACCCCGGTTGAAAACTGGGAATTTCTCTGTCGGCGGGTTGCCAATGCTGTTGCTGTGGTTGATCGGGATCGTGAGGAGTACGAATCGTTGCGGGACGGTTTTTTTAATATGATTTATCATCTTGATTTTCTTCCCAACTCCCCATGCCTGATGAACGCTGGTACAGATATTGGTCAGTTATCTGCCTGTTTTGTCCTGCCGGTTGAAGACTCCATGGATGGAATTTTTACTTCCATCCGCAATGGTGCTCTGGTGCATAAAACCGGAGGGGGAACCGGCTACTCTTTTTCCCGTCTGCGACCGAGAAATTCAGCAGTACGATCAACTCAAGGGGTGGCTTCCGGACCGCTTTCCTTTGCTGCAGTTTTTGATGTTGCCACCGAAACCATTAAGCAGGGAGGCAAACGGCGGGGAGCTAACATGGGGGTGTTAAGGGTGGATCATCCTGATATTCTTGATTTTATTCACGCAAAGGAAGACCATACCCGGTTCACCAATTTTAACTTCAGTGTCGCTATCACCGATGCATTCATGGCCGCGGCACGGGAAGAGCGGGACTATGACCTGATAGACCCTGCCAACGGTACGGTGGTCGATCGTTTGAATGCGGCCATGGTTTTTTCCCATATTATTGATCTTGCCTGGCATAACGGCGAACCGGGAGTTCTGTTTATTGATGCGGCCAACCGGGGGAACTCAACCCCCCAGCTTGGTGATTTTGAAGCCACCAATCCCTGTGGCGAGCAATGGTTGCTTCCCTATGAATCATGTAATCTTGGCTCAATTAATCTTGGCCGTTATGTTGATGCCGGCAAGGTTGACTGGCAGCGGTTGAAAAGAACTGTCCAGTTATCTGTGCGTTTTCTTGACAATGTTATTGACTGTAACCGTTTTCCCATCCCGGAAATTGCGGAAATGACCCAGAAAACCCGTAAGATAGGTCTGGGGATCATGGGTTTGCATGATATGCTGATTACTCTTGAGCTGCCCTATGGTTCGGAAGAAGGGCGGCAGGCTGCCTCTGAAGTAATGTCTTTTATCCGTACCGAGGCTGAACAGACATCGGTTGCCATTGCAGAGCTTAAAGGCCCTTTTCCAGTTTATGACTTGAAATTTAATAATTATCCCCCGAGACGCAATGCTGCCCTGACCTCAATTCAGCCCACCGGCACGGTTTCCATGATTGCTGATTGCGGTTCCGGCTGTGAACCTTATTTTTCCATTGTCATGGAAAAAAATGTCATGGATGGGGACCGGTTTCTGATGGTCAATAAACATTTTGAGCGGGTTGCCCGTGAGCATGGTTTTTATTCCGCTGAGCTGATGGAAAAAGTGGCTGTTTCCGGCACGGTGATAGGTCATGCAGAGATTCCCGAAAAATGGCAGGAAATTTTTCGTACCGCCCAGGATGTCAGCCCCGATGACCATATCAGAATGCAGGGGATTCTTCAGGCAAACGGGGTGGATTCATCGATCAGCAAGACCATTAACCTGCCCTCTCAGGCGACAAAGGAGGATGTCCGCTTTTCCTATCTGCTTGGTTTTGAGCTTGGTTGCAAGGGTTTGACTGTTTATCGGGATGGTTCCCGGGATCATCAGGTGCTTAACATGGTGAGTAATGAGGATGAAAAAACCGCCCTGGTTTCCCAAGCTGGAATTGTCAGAAAAAAAGAACTTCCCGATGTCTTGAGTGCCAAGCGCTACCGCCTCAAGGATGCCAATGATAATACGATTTATCTGATTGTCTGTTTTGGTGATAATGAACAACCCATGGAGGTCTTTGCCAAGTTTCCTTTTGATAACCAGCTTGATCTTAAAGATAAATCCACCATGTGGACAACCACCTGCCGGTTGGTATCTCTTGCCCTGCGTTACCAGATTCCCATGGGCGAGATTATCAAGCAGCTTGACCGTTCCAGCGGCCATATGCTTGA
>CAZHPX010000219.1:0-3261 GCA_964534785.1 uncultured Desulfobulbaceae bacterium
TTAAGGTGCTGTTTTCGTTGAACAGCTTTTGTACTTCTTTCTGTAACTGCTTTACCTGGTCAGCTTTTTCTTTCTCTGTTTTCTCATGCAGGATTAATCTGGGCTGAGTTTCTGCAAGGGCTGCTTGTAATTCGCCAATGATTTTCTCTGCTCCGGCAAGTTCAGCGGCCTGCTGCTCCATACGCTGTATAAGGATCGTTATTTGTTCATTGACAGAGATTTCCTGGTGATGCTCTTTTCTTTTCAGAGTGTTGGCGATCTCATCAAGCTTCCGGGTAAGTTCATTGTTTTTCTTGATTGTTTCACCAAGTTTTTTATTTAAACTATTATTTTCGTCAATGAGTTTCCCTGTTTTAAGGACTTTCGCCTGTAAATCATCGCTAAGTTGTTTGGTTAGCTCGCTAAGTTGTTTTATAACTTCATCCCGTTGCCGTAATTCCCGGGAAAGTTGCTGGTTCTGTTCAACTATGGATTTATTTTTTTCCGCAAGCTGTTGAATACTGTTTCTTTGTTCTGTTAACTGGCTCTCAATAATCTGAATGTGATTATTTTGTTTGTTCACTGTCTCCTGGAGAGCTACGGAATCAAGCTGGAGAATCTCTGCTGCCTGTTTTTCAAGGGCAGCAATTTGCTTTTCCCGCTGGTTGAGCTGCTGGCGTAAATCAGCAAGTTCTGCCCTGAAAGATGCCGTGGCCTGGATACGAATCAGTTCTTTTTGGCCCACCATATCTTTTTGCAGGCTGGCAAGTTTGGCTTCCAGGTTTTTTTTAGCCAGTAGAGCTTGTTTAAGTTGTTGTTTGTGATCATGAACCGGGGGGTGCGGAGCTGGCTCTTGTTGTTGGATCTTATCCGGAATAACCGGCAATATCAGTTCGGCGGCTATTTCCTCTGCTTCTGCGGCTGGTACCTGTTTTTGTTCATATGGTTTTTGCTCGCCAGGTTCCACTATTATAGCGTACTTATCTTCAGGTTCTGGTTTACTGGCGGCGTGGAAAAGTGCAAGTGCGATGTAAATAACTATACAGGCAATAATTAAAGCAATGTTACGAGATGTCATAATGTTGTTTCCTGAGCTGAGGTTGAACTATAAAAAATATCGTAAGCTAATTGTCTGGTTAATTTGGTTAATAGAGTCTTTCAGGTTTGAGAATAATTGTTGACAGGGGCGGCAGAGTCAATTGCAGAGAAAAATCCATCCCGTGGCATGGCTCTGCCCTGGCAGACAGGTTTTCATTTTTATGAAAACCGCTGCCCCAGTAGATTTTTGAGTCTGAGTTGATAATTTCCCTGTACTTGCCGTCGGCGGGGACACCAATGGTATAATTTTCCCGGACGAGCGGGGTCATGTTGCAGACAATAATCAGAAATTTTTTTCTTTCTTTGCCAAACCGGATAAATGACAGTACCGAGTTGTCAGAATCATTGGCATCTATCCAACTGAACCCGTTCCAGTCAAAATCATTTTCGTACAGGGCAGGTTCATTGCGATATACCAGATTCATATCTCTGACAAATCTTTGCAGACCGGCATGATTTGGAGATTGCAGGGCTTCCCACTCTATACCGGAGTCATAGTCCCATTCCTGCCACTGACCTATGTCATTACCCATGAACAACAGTTTCTTTCCAGAGTAACTCCACATGAAGCCGTAATATGCCCGCAGGTTGGCAAACTTCTGCCATTCATCACCGGGCATTTTGTTGATCATTGACCCTTTGCCGTGGACAACTTCATCATGGGATATGGGGAGGACAAAGTTTTCATGAAAGGCATAAAGCATACCGAAAGTCATTTTGTCATGATGAAATTTTTTATGGATAGGATCTTTACTTATATATTCAAGGGTGTCATGCATCCAGCCCATATTCCATTTCAGGGTGAAACCAAGTCCGCCAAGGTAGGTGGGGCGGGAGACCATGGGCCAGGATGTTGATTCCTCGGCAATGGTCAGGATACCGGGGAAGATACCGTGCAGCACTTCATTGGTTTTCTTTAAAAATGATATGGCATCCAGGTTTTCCCGGCCGCCATATTTGTTGGGAATCCATTCTTCCCGGGAATAATCAAGGTAGAGCATTGAGGCCACAGCATCAACCCGCAAGCCGTCGATATGATATTTATCTATCCAGAACAGGGCGTTGGCAATCAGAAATGAACGGACTTCATTACGTCCATAATTGAAAACCATGGTTCCCCATTCCTGATGCTCCCCCTGGAGAGGATCAGCGTGGGCATAGAGATGGGTGCCGTCAAACCAGTTAAGTCCTGCCCCGTCTTTGGGAAAATGGGCAGGTACCCAGTCTAAAATCACCCCGATATTATACCGGTGGCATTGATCAATAAAATACATAAAATCAGCAGGGGTGCCGAACCGGCTGGTTGGTGCAAAAAAACCAAGAACCTGGTACCCCCATGAGCCGTCAAAGGGATATTCGGCAATGGGTAGGAGTTCAATATGGGTATAGCCCATTTCCAGGACATAGGGGATAAGGGTGTCGGCAAGTTCCCGGTAATTAAGATATCGCTGTCCCCATTTTTTGTCGAAATTTCTTTTCCAGGAACCGAGATGGACTTCATAGATGGAGATAGGTGAGTTTAAGGATTGGCGTTTCTCCCTTTCGTCAATCCATTGTCTGTCCTGCCACTCGTATTGGTCAAGGTTGACGACGATGGATCCGGTTTTGGGACGCTCCTCCATATAAAAACCATAGGGGTCAGACTTGTCTAAATCCTGAGAGTCTTTGGTTGTAATACAGTATTTGTAAACGGCATATTCTTTTAAATCGGGAACGAAGATTGTCCAGATGCCGCTATGGGAGGGATGCATGGGATGAGTTGTCTTGTCCCAGTTGTTGAAGTCTCCGACCAGGCTGACCTGACGGGCATTGGGAGCCCAGACTGCAAAGGAAACCCCTGCTTTGCCCTGTTGACTGGTGAGATGAGCACCAAGTTTTTCATAGGCTCTTTCAAAGGTACCTTCACTGAAAAGGTGTTTATCAAAATCACTTAACCATGGAGGTGATTTTAATGTGTCGGCAGGTTTGTCTGGGTGTTGCTTCGTGGACATGGAACCCTCCGCAGATTGTCCGGGCTTATGGAGTCTGCCCCGGATTGAATTGAGCAGTTTTTTAATCTGCTCTGACTTCAGCCGCTTCTATGAATTGAACAGTTTGAATATAGTATCACCATGATGGCAACACAGGTAGTTCACGGCGGCTTCGCCGCCGTGAATCGCGGTGCTGACTTCGTCAAGTACCTTG
>CAZHPX010000220.1:0-3256 GCA_964534785.1 uncultured Desulfobulbaceae bacterium
ATTCAGATATGCTGATAGGTGATAGGTGATAGGTGATGGGTGATGGGTACCAGAAGACACCGTGCCACCGCAAAGCGGTGTCACGAGGGGAAAACCGTGAACCGGGAACTGGACACAGTAAACGGTTACTAATATTTTACCTTTTAATCTGAAAAAAAATATGGAAAAAAAAGAAACCGATGAACCAGCGGATGAATCCGGCAGAAGAAATGTGCTGGAGAGACTGAAATCGATCTTAAAGCTTCGCTCCTCTCCGGACACCATGGAAGAATTGGAGAATGAAATTCATGAACTCCTTGAAGAGGGGGAGGAGCAGGGATTGATCACCGTTCATGAAGAACGGATGTTCAGCTCTATTTTTGATTTCACGGACACAGTTGCCTCGGAAATAATGACTCCTTCTGCTGAAATAGTAAGAGCTGACAGTTCATCTTCCGTGGAAGAACTGATTGCCCTGATTATTGAAGAAGGGCATACCAGAATCCCGTTGTATAAAACTAACCCTGATGATATTATTGGTGTCCTTCATGCAAAAGATCTTCTCCCTTACTGCGTGGATGGGCAGAAAAAAGGGAAAAAACATGATTTGAAAAGCTGCCTTTATCCACCTGTCTTTATCCAGGAGTCAACCCCGATTGCTGAACTGCTCAGGTTTTTTCAGAAAAAAAAGAATCATCTTGCCATTGTTGTTGATGAGTTTGGTTCTGTTCGCGGCCTGGTTACCCTTGAAGATGTTGTTGAGGAAATTGTCGGTGAAATTGATGATGAGCATGATCATGATGAACAGGAATTACGGGTTCTTAAAAAGAATATAGTTCTCGTGGATGCCAAGATTGATATTGAAAAGGTGGAACAGTTTTTCAATATAACTGTTTCAGAAGGGTCTTATGAATCCATCGGCGGCCTTATTCTTCATCAGTTGGGAAGGGTTCCGGCAAAGGGTGCAGTGGTGGAGGTTGATGGCCTGCGATTCACGGTTCAGGCTGCTGAAAAGCGGCGGATCAAAACGGTAATGATAGAGAAATGCCCATCGGGACAGGATAATGTTTCAGTCGATAAATAAAAAAAATAAAAAAAATATTTACTTCCCCATCGCCGCCGCCGTCAGTTCTGCGATTTTGCTTTTTCTGGCCATGCCCGGGTATTTTGGCTGGTGGCCGTTGTTGTTTGTTGCCCTGGTTCCCCTGTTGCTTGCGGCATTATATCTGCCTCCCCGCAAGAGCTGTGCCATGGGGTTGTTTGCCGGGGTTATTTATCATGTCTTAACCCTGTACTGGATTGTTGTTGTCCTTGAGAGATACGGGGGGATACCATTTTGGCTAAGTGTGGCAGCGATGCTGTTATTATCAGTATACATGGCATTGTACTGGGGAATATTTTGTTTTCTTTTGAGTATGCTTGCTGGTCGTCACTGGCATAAAGAACGTTCAATTGTCACTTTTGTCTGGGTGGCACCATTGCTCTGGGTAGGGCTGGATACCCTGCGGGGCATGCTTTTTACAGGTTTTCCCTGGCTTGACATAGGTTATGGGCTTCACTCTCAGCCCATGTTGATTCAGGCTGCTGATATCGGTGGTCATCATCTTGTCTCTTTTACTATTGTGCTTGCCTGTGCATTTATGGCTGCAATTATTGACAGGCAGCGGCCCCAGGTCAACTGGAATGCCACCAGAGAAAAACAGCTTCTTTTTGCTGCCTGCAGTTTTATTATTTTTGTTTTTGGTTATTCCATGCTTAAATATCAGAGCATGGTTCCGAGCATGGGTCGTGCCCTTACAGCAGAAGTTACGGTGGTTCAGGGTAATATTCTTCAGGATGAAAAATGGCTGGCTGACCGGAAAGAGAGTACCATTGATATATATAAAAAACTATCCCGTCAGGGTTTACGCAATACAACCGAACTTCTGGTCTGGCCGGAAACAGCTATGCCTTTTTATCCCCAGCGTGACCCCCTGGGCGAGCGGATAAGAGAATTTACCCGCCAAGAGAATATATATCTGCTCACCGGTGCTCCTACCTTCACTGTGACTAAGTCCGAAAACAACAACGAGCCGGTTATTCGGCATTATAACAGTGGGTTACTCTTTGCTCCCGATGGTAAAATCATTGGCAATTATAAAAAGCAGCATCTTGTTCCCTTTGGTGAGTATGTACCCTTAGGAGAGTTTTTATTTTTTCTTTCGCCATTGGTGGAAGGTGCAGGTGATTTTTCAGCCGGTGAGTCTTCCCAGCCGCTTATGCTTGGTGAGTCCATCCGTCTTGGGATATTGATATGTTATGAATCTGTTTTCCCGGAGATTGCCAGGGATAAGGTAGCATTGGGAGCCAACCTGCTGGTTAACATTACCAATGATGCCTGGTACGGCAAAACCAGTGCCCCCTACCAGTCCATGGCCATGGCGGTTTTCAGGGCTGTTGAAACAAAACGCTCCCTGGTAAGAGCGGCAAATACCGGAATCAGCGGTTTTGTTGATCCGGTTGGTAATGTCAGGGAAGAGACAGCTATCTTTACGCCTGCGGCGGTCACTGCCCGGGTCCCGATTCTTGAAGAAGAGACTGTTTTTGTCCGTTACGGTTATAGATTCGGCCATGTCTGTCTTGCCATGATTCCTGTGCTGTTTATTTTTCGCCACCGTTTTGTGTAGGGGCGGAAAATATTCCGCCCCTACTGATAAGGGAGGCCATGATAATGTGGCAAAAAAGAGAAGAAAAGTACAAGGCAAGAATCTCTTTAATCCGTGAACGCCTGGCACATTCAGAGCGAAGCGGTGAACCCGTGCCGTTTAATACAGCCTTTAAAGTCATCGAGGATCTGCACCAGCAACGGGCAAAGAAAGAAATTTAATGAAAACATATGAACAGGCGGTTAGAATTCTGAACATATTCTATGGGGGTAGAGATTATGAAGTTATTATGTCATCCCCAAGGGCATAACAAAAAATCACCGGTCAAGCCGGTGATTTTGGTGTTCACACCCTTCTGAGGCAATTGTGAAAATAGCTCTTTGCCAACTAAACCCGATAATCGGAGACTTTAAAGCCAATCTCCAGTCTATCTGCCGGCAGCTTGAAAAGGCCGAAAAATCAGGCTGTAAACTTGCGGTTTTCCCAGAATTATCCCTGTCCGGTTATCCGCCCATGGATTTTCTTGAGAGAAAGTCATTTCTTGATGCCCATGACCTTGCCCTGACAGAACTTATTGGCAGGGTAAGAGAAACAGCCTGTATTATTGGAGTGATCGAGAGGCGGAAAGGGCA
>CAZHPX010000221.1:0-3243 GCA_964534785.1 uncultured Desulfobulbaceae bacterium
GTCAACACCTCTTCTATCTGCTCAAAAATATTTTCTTTTTCATCTGCCATGGGTACAATCAGCCGTTGATCAGAGGTGATACGAACATTTTTTTTTGTATTTCTTATTTCTTTTTTTACCTGTTTATTTTTCTTTTCCATAAAGAAAATAATCTGTTCAGGGGTAACAGGAGTCTGTTTGCTAAATGTAAAAATTAAAATACCAGGCCCCTGGTCAAGTTTATATATCCCCAACTCCCGCAAAGGATATTTAAGTTCAATAAGACGACAGAGATTACGGGTTTCTTCCGGCAGACTACCGTAACGGTCTTCCATTTCATCCATCAGGTCAAGCATTATTTCAGGTTCTTTACTGCCGGCGGCAGACAATCGTCTGTAGATATGATATCGTTGACTGGTATCCTGGATATATTTATCAGGAATATAGGCAGTAATTTTAAGGTTTATCTCCGGATCAATAATTTCCAGGCTCATCCCCTTGTCCTGCCGCTGCTTCAAATCTTCCACAGTCGCCTGGAGAAGATCAAGATAAAGGTCATAACCAACCGCAGCAATATGACCGGACTGGGAGACCCCAAGCAGGTTACCGCCACCCCGAATCTGAAGATCATTCATGGCCAGCTTGAAACCACTGCCCAACTCAGAGGCATCCATCAGAGCCCGCAGCCGTTTCCGGGCTGTTTTGCTTATTTTATCCAGGGGCGGGACGAGGAGATAGGCAAAAGATTGGCGGGAAGAGCGGCCTACCCTGCCCCGAAGCTGATAAATATCGGCAAGACCAAGCTGGTCAGCCCGGTTAATGATGATGGTGTTGGCGTTACTGATATCAAGACCTGATTCAATAATTGTCGTGCAGACCAGAACATCAAGCTCATGGTTGATAAACTTGATCATAACTTCCTCAATCTGAGCAGCCGGCATCTGACCGTGACCAATACCGATTCTGGCCTGGGGCACCAGCTCTGAGAGCTCTTCTGCCATCCGCCTGATTGACTTGATCCGGTTATGGACAAAAAACACCTGACCTCCCCGCTGTATCTCCTTAAGAACTGCTTCTCGGATCACCAGACTTTCATGGCGGGCGATAAATGTTTTAACAGCCCGCCTCTGCATAGGTGGAGTGGTGATGATGGACAAGTCCCGGATACCAAGCAGCGACATCTGCAGAGTTCTCGGAATTGGAGTGGCTGTCATGGTCAGGACATCTACTTGGCTTTTTATTTTTTTGATTTTTTCTTTGTGGGTAACGCCAAAGCGATGCTCTTCATCAACAACCAATAATCCCAGCCTGGCAAAAGTTATGTTTTTTGAGAGCAAACAATGGGTTCCGATGACAAGATCGACGGTTCCATCGCCAATACCGCTGATAATTCTGCGTTTCTCGCCATTGGTGCGAAATCTGTTCAGACATGCCACCTTAACAGGAAACCCTTTGAACCGATCCCGAAAAGTAGTCGCATGCTGCTCGGCCAGGACAGTGGTCGGCACCAGAACTGCAACCTGGAACCCGTCTTCAATGGCCTTGAACGTACCCCTGGCAGCAACTTCTGTTTTGCCATAACCAACATCCCCGCAGACAAGACGATCCATGGGTTGGCTGCTGGTCATGTTGGCAATTACATCTTCAATGGCCCTGGCCTGATTCGGTGTTTCCTCGTAGGGAAAAGATTCTTCAAGCTGTCGATAGATGGCACCGGGCGGCGAGAACTGATGACCAGTCTGCATCTCCCGGCGGGCATAAATTTCAAGGAGTTCATGGGCTACTTTCCAGACCGCATCGGTTACTTTTTCCTGGTAGTCTGCCACCTGTTTGAACCTAACTTATCAAGACGGGGCTGCTGATCACTCAAACCCTGGTAACGGCTGACCCAGTGGAGCCGATCCACCGGCACGAACAGTTTGTCGCCGCCCTGGTATTCGATTTCCATGAAATCTATGCGGTAACCGGCAGGTTCCATGCTGGTGAGACCACAGAATATCCCAAGACCATGGTCACGGTGAACAACAATATCCCCGGGAGACAGAGTCTCGATCTGGACAGGTTCTCCGACAGGTTTTTTTTGCTTCCGGCCGACACTCAGAAGCCGTTTTTCGCCAAAGAGTTCATTTGCCGAAAGGATATGGATTTTTTCGTCTTTTAAATCAAAACCATGGCTGAGAGGATGAACAGTTTGATAAATACCGCCAGTACACAGTTTGGGGAAGTCAATGGGCTGGCCGACCGGTTCTGCTGCAAGATTATAATTTGCCAGCAGTTCCTGAAGATGTTCCATCTGCCGCTTTGATTTACAGGCAATGAGGGATATCTCTTTTTTTTCTGCCCATTTAATCAAACGGTCAGTCAATGGTGCCAGTAACCCTCTTTTTTGGCGTTGCAATTCAATTTCCTGAGCAATCAGGGTATGACTGCCACAGTAAGCCTCGATTTGTTCGATCCGGCTGTCAGGGTCAGGAAGATGACAGAGAGAAACAAGGGAATGGCTGCAGAAATATTTCTCCTGCTCTTTGGGGGTGATAAAGAGCATATCCGGCGGCAGGGCCGGGGTTCCGACCTGAACCGCTTCATTATAATTTGCCAGTATCCTCTCCCGAACCAGTGCTGTCTGCTGTTTGCAGCTAATCGGGTTAAGGTTCACCAGCAGGGCATTGGCTGGAAGATAATCAAAGAATGTCTGCAACCGGTACTGATGGTTATAAAACAGGGGCAGGAAAAATTCACCACCGGCAAAGTGAAGATTGTTTTGCAGTTGATTGAAGAGATGGAGTTGTTCTTTTTCATCCCATTGATATTTACTGAGTTCCTGTTCAAGGAACTGCAGCCATTTCTTTTTTTGTTTTTCAGGCGGGAAAAGAAGACTGGTTGGCGGCAAAATAATGGCTTCATCAATGTCATGCAGAGATCGTTGACTTATCGGATCAAAAGAACGGATTGATTCCAGGATATCGCCAAAAAAATCAAGGCGGAGGGGAAGAGGAAGAGAAAAATCTTTTACTGCCGGCGGAAATACGTCAATAATACCGCCTCTGACTGCCATGTCTCCAATCTGGTTTACCATATCGGAGAGTTCGTATCCCGAAGCACTAAGAAAATCGATTAACTCTTCACGATCAATTTCTTCGCCGGTGATGACCAGCTCGGCCTTTTCTTCGAGAACTTGTCCAGGCAGGACCCTCCGTTGAACTGCCTCGGTGGAAGTTATTATAATTACTGGCCGCTGGCTGTCCTTAAGTTGATAAAGGGCAG
>CAZHPX010000222.1:0-3226 GCA_964534785.1 uncultured Desulfobulbaceae bacterium
GTTACGAATTATCCGGGTCAACATCCTGGTATCCACTCCTTCAATGCCAAGAATACCAAATCTGCCAAGAAAATCCAGTAAAGTGGCAGTGGCACGGAAATTACTGGGTACCCCCTGATACTCACGCATTAAAAATGCCCCGGGATGGATTTTTCCCGACTCCATATCTTCTTCGTTGACTCCGTAATTCCCAATTAAAGGATAGGTCATGGTTACCAGCTGCCCGGTATAGGAGGGGTCGGTCAGGATTTCCTGATACCCGGACATACTGGTATTAAAAACAATTTCCCCAACAGCCTCACCAGCTCCTGTAAAACTGCGACCGGGTAAAACCGTCCCGTCTTCAAGTGCAATCAATGCTTTCATTCTTCACTCTGTTTTTCTTTTTTAAATTACCTGCCCGGGAAATGGAAACAGAGGGCGAACACACAGGTTCGCCCCTACGGGAACATTGCCCCGATTCGAGGGGATATCGTCAATCTGTCACCTGTTCCCTGTCACCTGTCACCTGTTCCCTGCCAACAATACCTGCAAAACAAGTTCTGCCTGCAAACCTGCCGCTCCGTTATTTTGTTTACTCAACAGCATCGCAGCCCGGCAGGCCTCTTCATAGATATTCCGCTCATGGAGGTGCAAAGACATTATCTTTAACAGATGCCTGTAATCTCTGCCCTGAAATCCGGCACCGGCAGAGACCACCATTGCCGCCTCGTCTTTAAAATCATCCATATGGGGACCAAAATAAACCGGTAATCCCCAGCGGGTTACTTCCATGATATTATGACCGCCACAATCAACGAGACTGCCGCCGCAAAAATTAAAATCCCCAACCGCATAGAGATCAGCAAGTTCACCTGTACGATCAATAAGAATAATATCCGCAGTCGCCTCTCCTTCCCGGCAACGACTGAACAATACTGTTTTCAAATTAAGATTTGCAAAAAACCTTTGCAGAACCGGGATTCTCTCTATATGACGGGGAGCAATTATCCAGATCAGCCGCCCGGAACATTCTTTCTTTAACCCTTCATAAACCAGCAAGAGCAACTTTTCCTCACCATTTCTGACGGAACCACACATGAACACGGTGGAACAATCATCAACCGCCAGGAGGTTGCGATATTTTTTTTCCAGCAAGGGATCTTTTGCACGAAAATCACAGTGCTTGCAATTACCTGACACCAGAATACGCTCATCTTCAACCCCAAGGGCTGCAAAACGCTCCCTGTCTTCATCAGATATAACTGCAATTTCAGTAAAAACGGTTATAATCTCCCTGATCGTTTTTCGTATCCACAGATAACGGGTAAATGAGCGTTTGGAGATACGGCCATTGACCATACACAACGGTATCCCGGCCTGATTGATTTCACGAAGAAGAACCGGCCATAATTCCGTCTCCACACATACAAAAACATCCGGACGAATCCAGGTAATGGCTCTGTGGACAGGCACCGGAATATCAAGGGGGGCCATCAGGCAATACACACGCCCTGCCAGCAGCTTTTTGGCAAGACGATGCCCCTGCCCAGTCATAACAGTCAGAACAAAAATAAAGTCATCCCGCTGCTCAAGTTCGGCAATTAAACATTCTGCAACCCGGATTTCCCCTAATGATGCGGCATGAAACCATATCGTTCGCCTTTCTGACGGCCGGGAAAACCGGCTGCTTTTTTCCGGATAAAAACCAAACCTCTCACCCAGAGAATAACATATCCTCCCCCTGAAACGGGAAAACAGAGGGAGCAAAGGACGAAACAAAAGGTACAACATGGTGCCGACAATTACATAAAACCGATACAACTCCTTATATTAAACCCCTTTGTTTTTTGGCTGATATCTATCCATGAAAAAAATCTGTACACATTTCATAATATATCTTGTTAAAGATATACACAGCCATTAATATCCAAAGTATAAACAAAAAACAGTGATGAAAACTTATCTATTTAAACAAGATTACGCATCTGCGTCAACAACGAAGCAACCATGTTTCGGAAAAATAAGCCGTTTTCCTTGACATCCCGGTTTCTGACTTGTCAAAAAAACAAATCTATCGTCTCGTAAAAGATAAACAATTAAGATTGGAGTATGATCTAATGTCAAAATCAGCCTCAATACTATTTATTTTTCTGGCAGCTCTCATCTGCCTGAACCATCAACCACTACACGCAAAGGAAATAAACATGACCGACGGACTTTATGCAAAAATACATACTGACAAAGGCGACATCCTGCTCAAGCTATATTACGATAAAACACCGCTCACCATTATAAACTTTGTCAGTCTCGCTGAAGGAACCATGCATCTTGGCGGGGCAACCAAAGCCATGGGGACACCTTTTTACGATGATCTAAAGTTTCACAGAGTCATTGACAATTTCATGGTCCAGGGCGGCTGTCCGCTGGGAACCGGAACAGGAGGTCCAGGCTATACTTTTGCCGATGAATGCCTGCCGGAATTACGCTTTGACCGCCCCGGGCTGCTGGCAATGGCCAATGCCGGACCCGGCACAAACGGCAGCCAGTTTTTCATTACCCACGTTCCAACTCCTCATCTAAACGGTAAACATACCATTTTTGGCGAAGTAATTGAATCTCAGGATATTGTAAACAAAATTAAACAAAACGATACCATTCAAAAAGTCGAGATCATCAGGGTCGGCAAAGACGCAGAAAATTTCAAGACCGGTCAGGATGCCTTTGACCAGGCCAAACAGGATATAGAGGGAAAAAAGGGATCATCTAAAAAAGATAAGTTGGCAAAAACTATTAAAAAGATAAAACAAAAATGGCCGGATGTCCGCCACACCCATACAGGCATGTACTTTATAATTACCGGGGAAGGGAAAGGAGAAACACCGGAACCGGGAACCACCATATCCGTCCATTATACAGGCCGATTATTAGAAAATAACCAAAAGTTTGATTCTTCTTACGACCGCGGTGAACCCATCAGCTTCGAAGTCGGAGTTGGAAAAGTTATTCGTGGCTGGGATGAAGCCCTTGTCCGAATGAAACGCGGCGAAAAGCGGACATTAATTATTCCGCCGGAACTGGCTTACGGGGAGCGGGGTGCAGGAGGAGTAATTCCTCCCAATGCATGGCTGGTCTTTGATGTTGAACTGGTTGATTTTTAGTTTTCTGAAACATAATGCCCTGTGGGCAGATTGAATGTCGAAGTTAAAATACATGATCCCGATATGCAAATAAACAGTTTTTGTCA
>CAZHPX010000223.1:0-3192 GCA_964534785.1 uncultured Desulfobulbaceae bacterium
GGAGAGAGGTTATGTAATTGTTTGTCATCTGATTGTATAGTTATTCATTTTCCTTGAAATAAACGGTAAGTGAATTTTGGGAGGGATGAAATTTGCGGTAAGAAGTGTTTGATTTGTCAAGCATTATTTTTGAAGCCCGGACATAATCTGTTTCTTTGTATTTGTCGGATAGATAGATAATTTCTCTGATACCGGATTGAATAATTACCTTGGTACATTCGTTACAGGGAAATAAGGCCACGAAAATACGGCAGTCACGAAGATCATAAGAAGTGGAATTGAGTACTGCATTTAACTCGGCGTGGCAGACAAAAGGATATTTTGTATCTAAGTATTTGCCCTCCCTTGCCCAGGGCAGTTCATCATCAGAGCATCCCCAGGGGAACCCGTTATATCCGACCCCGACAATTTTGTTCTGGGAATTGGCTACACATGCCCCGACCTGGGTATTTGGATCTTTGGAACGAAGCCCGGAAAGCAGGGCTACCGCCATGAAATATTCATCCCATGATATATAATCGCTTCGTTTGCCGGTCATTTCTGTTCAGCCTGATATGACAGTTTTGTTTTTGTTTTCCGGCGACGGTTACGCCAGTCATCATTGCCTTCAATTTTATCAATAAATTTTTTAATGGCCTGAAAATAATAATCGCTGGCAACTGCTATCAGGGTGTTGTGGTCAGCTCCGGGAATAATGAAAAACTCTTTACCGCGGGCTCCGCTGTCAGCCATGAGCTTTTCAGCCTGGACAGCCGGGATAAGATTATCAAGCTGGCCATGGATTATCAGGGTTGGTTTGGTTATTTTTTTGATCTTTTCCAGGTTGTTGAAGGTGTCTTCCTCTTTTATGGAAAGCCGGCTTAAGTCTATGCCGAGAGTTTCGGCAAGGGGTATGGTTTCGGCAAAACCTGACTCTATTATGATTCCCTTGATATCTTCGTTATGTTTTGCCGCCAGATCAATGGCGGTGCCGCTGCCAAGTGAACGGCCCATCAGGAAAAGAGAGTCGCTGTAGCCATTCTTATCAAGCCAGAGTTTCAGTTGCCGGTGGAGAATATCTCCGTCTTTAAGCATGGTGCTGAAAGATGGCTCACCTGTACTCCACCCGTAGCCGCGATAATCGGTTATCAGAAAATTCAGACCGACCTGTTGGTATAAGGAGCCTATGGTATCATAATCCGGGACAGTCTCGCCATTACCGTGAAACAATAAAATGGTTGCTGCGTTTTTATCAGCGGTGAACAGGCGGCAGCCAATTATGATATCTGCTTCGACCTGGATATTAATATCTGTTGCCTGATGAGGAAGAGGTGTTCTCTTGACCCTGCGGGGATAAAAAAGAATGTCCGATACTTCAGGATGATCCATATTTGTTATATTTGTTATAGTAGTCATTGCTTTTTTTTAAGGTTGTTCCAGTCTGTTACAACTGGACAGGTTTAACGGGATAATAATTGAACATAATGCCCTTCGGGCAGAAGTTTTCAGCATCCAATAACCTGCTGAGACCGCTGTAATGAAACAGAGGGGTAGGAGAGAGGTGTGTATAGACATGGGGACGGGCACGGTAAATATCATGGATGGTTGGAATGGGATTCATTTGAGTTTTTTTATTTCTTATCCTCGTCTTTGTTTGGTAATGCCAATTAATCCTGTGGCCTGGACCGCTATTTCCTCAATAGATCTTCCTTCGGTGTGGAGAGTTTTTATCCCGTGCTGGAGGCATAATTCTTCTGCCCTGCGAATTTCGTTGTTGCATGTGGGCAGGCTGGCGTAGCGGGAACCTTTATATCGCTTTTCCCGCATTTTATGCAGATAGAGCGGTGAGGTGGTCAGGCCGATGGTACGGTTACGGTTACGGACTATTTCAACCGGTAACTGTGCTTCTTCGAGATGATCTGTGGTCAATGGGAAATTGGCTGCTTTTAATCCCATCTGGGTGGCAATATAGATACTGACCGGTGTTTTGCCGGAGCGGGATACTCCGATAAAGATAATGTCAGCTTCATTATAGCTATCAACCTGTTTCCCATCGTCATGTTCAAGGCTGAAATGGATAGCATTGATTCTCCGGTCGCTTTCCATGTCATCCGCATGGCGAAAACACCCGGGTTCACGGAGTGCTTTTGCCTCCAGAGCCATTTCCAGGCGGGTAAGCAAACCGCTATAGAAATCAAAAAATTCCACTTCCGCCACATCAAAAACTGCCCGAATCTCCTTGTCAACAATAGTGCAGAAGACCAGGGGCAGCAGCACTGTTGATTGACTCAAAATATGGTTCAGGGCTTTTTTTGCGTCGTTGACAGTACGGACAAAAGGAATTTTTTCTTCATTGAAACCTGTTCCCGGGAACTGGCAGAGCAGAGATTTCCCCATATCTTCAGCGAGAAGGGCTGTTGAGTCGGAGATATAATATACATCTTTGGCAGTCCACATTATTTATTCCCCCCCCTGGTCGCGTTTATGGCAGAATAGACAACGATATTCCGGTGGATGTTCTTTAGGCAGAGGGGCCACGCCCCCGGGTGAATGGCATTCATGGCAAAATTTTTCAGCTTCCTTTTTCCCCATGAACATAAATTTTTCATGGTCTTCGTTCATGGGAAGATATGATGTGGTTTCCGGTGGAGCACTTAAGAGAAAGAGAAGAATTCCACTGCATACGGCAATAAAGATGACATTGTAAATAGTTGTTTTTATTTGGTTTCCCACGATATTTTTTAATTTCCCATTTCCAGAGCATGAAAATCAATGATCTTTGTTCTTAAACTGAAAAGTAATCCTTCAGCGGCTAAAGCACAAACAAGGCCGCTCCTTGCAGATATGTCTATTACCTGTTGATGTCGTTTCTTTTTTCTGACCATTGCCTCTATTTCAAGAGCCGGATATTGCGGGTTGATTATTTTCATGGCGACAGCCTCACCGGAAATAATGGCAGGGTAAATTCCCTCACCGGTGAGTCCGGAGGCAAGACCAGCCGCATCTCCGAGCAGCCATATTTTGTTGAAATGAAAACCACGGTAATCGTGGTTAACCAGAGCAACCTGGAAATGTTCCCCGCCAAGACTATATCCTTGTTCCTTTGCCCAGACAAGAAGTTGTTTTTTTAACTTTCTGGAGGCATGGCCGTGTCGGGGGTAATAGGCACCAATGGAAATGGATTGACGATGGGGAAATATCCAGCCATATCCC
>CAZHPX010000224.1:0-3174 GCA_964534785.1 uncultured Desulfobulbaceae bacterium
CGGTTACCAGTTTCAAGATAGTGATAAGAAATCGCTTTCTGATCAGAACAGAAAAGCAACAGAAAAGGGGACCAGATTTATTTTCCCCGTATTTGCTACTTCATCAAGGACTGTATCTCATCATGGTAATTATAGTAACGGGCCGTGGTGATTTCGTTTTTCCCGTATGATATATTTTCTTTCAGGACAGCTTTAAAGTCAGTTTCAGCCCGCTGTTCATCTACAAGTTCAACAGTCCCGTCCTGGATAATCGTCCATTATTTTTTTATCCATTTGCCATTTGCTTTTATATATTGTCCAGGTGGTGTTTTTTCAATGGCCTTTTTTCCTGCCATCTGTTCAACGGTACTTAAAGGCACACCCCTTTTTACAGCTATATTTTTGTATTGCTCTTTTCGCTTATTGTTGATGTCTATTACTAACTGTTTCACTTTCGGAGTAGATTTAACCGGCTTTATGTAACCGCTGATGGTTTCTCCAACCAACCCCTGTTGTTTGGCGGTTTGCAGGTCAAGGGCAAAAACCGGCAGGCAGGTGATGGTCAGGATAAAAAACAGAGCCATTGCAGTTAATATTGTTTTTTTGTGACTATTTTTGTCCATGATATTTCCTTTGTTAAAAAAGTCCGCTGTCTTCGCTGAACATATCTTCAATATCTTGTTCCACCTTGACCTTGATTTCATGCTGAATTCTGACATTAAGATTAATGGTTATTGGTTCATCCGGTGCCGCCACCTTGACGGTTGGTGAACAGCCGGAACCATTAATTATAAAAACACCTCCAACCAGCAGAAAAGCGATATAAAAGATTTTTTTGTTCATGACCCTGTTCATGGAAATCCCCTCAGGTATGGTCATTCTCTATAACCTGACCTCTGGTAATGTTTTTGCAGCTTTTCCTTTATCTCTCTCGTTGTCTGTTTACTATAACGAAGACTCTCCAGAAGGGAAAGGATATTTTGTTCTGTATTGATATTAAGATGAACAGGTCGGCTTGTTTCTATTTTTGGGCTGGTACCCTCAAGGCGTAATTTTACCAGCAAGGTACCGTCCGGTGAGTATTCGGCATGGGCGGTAAGGAGATGATAATGAAACTCTTCAAGGGCCAGTATGGCATACCTGGTCAGCGGGGGATCTTTAAGTCCTCTGGTTCCGTCTGGTGTATAACGAATTATTCCTTTTGTCTGCCTGTTACTGAAAAAACCGTCATTAATGTGTAACCCTGAACTGTCGAAACGAATGGGTAATATGCCATGAATTCTTCCTGCAATATTCAACCCCTGTACCTGCTGAATTTTTGCTAACCTGGCAAGATCAATATCATAGATAATCAGTTCAGTGCTGACATCCGGTTGCCGGGGATCAACTACGATGTTTTCCCCGGACACCGTGCCGCCAAGTATTTCCAGAGATAGATTGTTTATATAAACAACAGGCAGTTTATCATGGGGGGAGGGTGAGAGGTTTAAAGTTGTCTGAAGATTTTTAACCTCCACGGCACTGTTTATCCGATCGATGTGGATTGTTCCTGGTTTTTGCGAGCGGATGGCCGGGATAACATGGAGAGTCTGGTTAGTTGAAAAGCCTGAAAAACTTACCCCCTGAACTATCCCTTTGCCCTGCTCAAGCGATAATTCTACCAAGGCATGAGCCGGTTCATCCGGCTGCCATTTGATTACCGCCTTACTGTCTATTTTTCCTCCGTCTAATTCAATGTCGGCCCATGGCCATTTATCAACGAGCGAAGTGAGTGGGTTTGTCTGTGAAAACAATAACGGTTCTTTTGTATTGAGATTAATTTTTCCTTTGCCGGTTTTCAGATTATGAAATAATTTTCCGGTTATTTTTCCAGGCACAGCCGCCGGAACAAAGGAAAAGTTACTGGTTATCTTTATGTCCCGGGGTAAACCTGAATCCTGATTAATGTTGGTTATTTTGAACCTTGTATCAAGCCCGTTCATCTCGAAACCGTTTTCTCTGCTCTTGAGATGAACATTATTGCTGCTTAATCGTCCGGTTATCTGGTATTCTGATCCGGTTCCGGCAACTGTTTTGCTTATGAGTATAAGGGGAGCTGAAGTGATGGAAAAATCATTATTTTCAGTTTGGAGATCATCAACGGATATCTGCCATAAAGACGGGGTAAGGCTCCATATTTTTTTTGGCAGTGTTACGGAAAAAATGCTTTCTTTTTCAGGAGATATGATTATTTCCCCCATGGACAGGTCGTTTGCCATGATACCTGTGGATAATATCCTGAAATCAGGAAATAAACCCACTGATACCTGTTTTTTTTCAGGGGAAAACCCTAAGGTTATGGCAGAGGAAACCGATAAGGATGTTATTTTAAGTGGCGGGGCGGATAACCCCGTGACTGTTAATTTGTTTTTTTCAGACAGCCGGTACTGCCATGAACCATCAAATTTTGCTGTTCCACCTTCCATGTTCAGGTTTATCTCATTTATACTTATATCGTTATTTTTTATTTTGCCAGTGCTGAGATACGAGTTTTCTCCAAGTAGAAACAATGCGGGTGAAATCATTTCCCCCTGGGCTGCGAGATTAATTGATTCGGCATGAAAATCCGCAAGTTGTAAGTTTTTCATATCTATCTGGAGAGAGAACTCATTGTCCGGCAGAAACGGCTGTATGGCCTTGAGCGAGACTGTTCCAGCCATGGAGGGCAAGGGGGTGTCAAGCAGGGGATTGAACAGGGATAACCGGGCAAGCTCTATTTCTGCTTCAAGCTGTAATTCGCTCTTGTGCAGGCTGATAATGGCGGTGAGAAGTGGTGAAGAGGGAGTAGTTTTCTCCGATTCATTAATCCTGAAATTCCATTTTTGTGATTCATAATGTTCAATGGAGATGTGAACAGCGGGTTCCTGCAAGTATAAATCAGCAACAATTTTCTTGTCTTTTTTATTTTTTTTAACTGTCAGTGAAACCGGCTTGCCGGCAAGCAGACCAATTGACTCTCCAATTACAACCATATGATGGATGGTAAGGGCTTGAAAAGGTAATTGTTGTTTTAAATTCTGTAAATTGCCGGCAAGCTCCGCTATATGAAAATCTTTTTGGGTTGAGCTTGTGTCTCTGCGGGGTAGGTTGATTGTGATGAAGTCAATATCAATGGACTCCAACTGTTTGTTGGTTAAAGATGTTTTACTCCAGAAC
>CAZHPX010000225.1:0-3148 GCA_964534785.1 uncultured Desulfobulbaceae bacterium
CAGCGAAAACAGCACCTTAAGAGGCTTGCTGGCAAAAGCCGAATCAGCAGCAAATCTTCTTGATGATTCCTTAATAAAAGCGGAACTTAAAGCCGAGGCCATGTTCCGTTACGGACAAGAACAAGAAGCAGTAGCTCTCCAGGTTACAAAAAAAAATAATGAGCTTAAACAAAAACTTATCGAAGCGGAAGAAAACCTGCTTATCTTGAAAGGAGAGCAGGTAAAAACCGACAATGAATTAAAAAATAAAACCGAATCTCTTGCTGCAGCAAAAGCTCAATTAGATGAGATGAACTCCATGCTTACAGCAAAGGCAGACGAGCTTGGCTCTCTGAAAAACGAGCTGCAGGCACAAAGGGAAGAAGAAAATATCAGGCACTCAGAGCTGGAAACAAAAATAGTCTTGATGACTGAATCCATTAAAACCCTTAACAATGAGATTGCAACTCTGAAAACTCAGATTAAAGATAAATCCACAGCTTTAACCAATCTGGAACTTACCCTTGCAGAAATTAGAACAACATTGGCAATCACAGAAGAAGAAAAAGCAACCCAAACAACCAGACTGGAGGAAACCCTAACAGCTCTCCAGGAGATGGAAGCATTAAAAACAGCGTTAAACGAAAAAACAGAGGCTCTGACTGCTGCTCAGACAGAGATGAACAATCTCAGAAATGAGCTGAAAGTAAAAACAACCACCATCAGCGAGCTTCAGAGCAAAATAAGCAGCCTCGCCCTGATTGAAACGCAACTGACAGAACTACAGGCCTCCGTAACATTGTTAAAAGAGGAAAAGACAACCCTGACAAACAGGCTGGAAGAAGCTCTGACGACTCGCCAGGAGATGGAAGCATTAAAGGTTGAACTGGACAAAAAAATCAAAGCTCTAACTGTTGCTGAAGCAGAGCTGGTAGAGATGAACAATCTCAGAAATGAGCTGAAAAATAAAGCCGATAATTTAAACGAGCTTCAAAACAGGGTAGCCGCCCTGGCCCACCTTGAATCAAAGGTAATTGACCTGCAGGGTTCAATAGCAAGCCTCGGTGAAGAAAAATCAGCATTGGCAGATAGTCTTGAACAGAGCAAAGCCGCCCTCCATGCAGCAGAAACAGAGAAGTCAACACTAAGAACTGATCTGTCTGAAATGAAAGCACAAATCCAGCCATTACGGGAACAACTTGTTCAGGCAGAGCGGCTCGCGGAAGAATCTGCCCGGAAAACAGATGAACTGGCTCTGATAAGTAAAAAACTTGCCGAAAAAGAAGAGGAAATTTCCCGACTGCAAAATCAGCTTTATGAGTTGACAAAGAAAACCGGCGAGATTGAAATCCACCACCAGCAACTTGACAAGACAGAGATAAACATAATTGAGCTCAATGAAAAAATCAAAATCC
The DNA here is from genome assembly GCA_964534785.1 of uncultured Desulfobulbaceae bacterium. Classification (GTDB taxonomy): domain Bacteria; phylum Desulfobacterota; class Desulfobulbia; order Desulfobulbales; family Desulfobulbaceae; genus DRLX01. The sequence continues at coordinate 1,395 of CAZHPX010000225.1, forward strand.
AGGAGCAAAAGCAAGCCGCTGCTGCCATAAAAGACAGCGATAAGGATGGTGTGCCTGATGGACAGGATAAATGTCCGGACACCCTGGCAGAAACGGCTGTAAACAACGCCGGCTGTGAAGTTGACAGTGATGGAGACGGGGTCGTTGACAGCCTTGACCTGTGTCCTGGCTCCACCCCTGGCAGCAATGTCGATGAACTCGGCTGCGAGGCAAGTGCAAAAATAGTTCTGACTGATATAACTTTTGCCACGGGAACCGCCAACCTGACCAGAGATGCGAAAGAGAGTTTAAATGATGTTGTCAGAACCCTTGCTCTCCACAGAGAATTTAAACTTGAAGTTGCCGGGTATACTGACAGCCTTGGCAATATAAACCGCAACAGGAGCCTCTCCCTGCAACGGGCAACCGCGGTGATGAATTATCTTATTGACCAGGGAATTAATGCGAATCGGCTCACCGCTAAAGGATACGGCCCGGCAAATCCAATTGCCGATAACAATACTCCTGAGGGTCGTGCCCTCAACCGGCGGGTTGAACTGCACAAGGTCTTGCCTTCTGCGGAAGCATCTCTGTAATACATCAATAATAACCGGCACAGACCAACTTTTACCCCATGTGCCGGTTATTATCGTCCTGTTATCATGCCCCTGTCTATCCTGATCACTTCCGCCTGAATCGTCCTTCCTGAAAAAAATATATTACCTCGTCAATCACTTTTCTTTTTCTCATGATAAAAGAATGTCCATAGGGAACAATCAAAAAATCATCCATTCCTGCCAACCTGGCGCTGTCAACCGAGACCTTACCATCATTAGGCTTTGGTAACATCCAGGATAACCATGGTTCGAAACTTTTATTGCCGGTAATAATCCCCAATGGATAATCAACTCTACCAAGCTGGTGGACGATACTGTCTGCCCCGGTGCCAAGGGAACAGGCAGCCGGACCAAGAAGCCGCCTGAACCATAATTTTCCAGCCAGCCGGTCAACTATTTCGCTGCCATAATTGGGAGGTGCCAGCATAACCACCCGCCCCAGGGAAGACAGATAATTACAAGACAGATAATAACGAACCAGAATTCCACCCATGGAATGGGTAATAAAATGAATCTGCCCGTTACTGCGATTCCGGCACCGGTACACTGCCCCGGCAACAAACTTCCCTGCCAGCACGGGGACACTATGTTTCCTTGACGGATAATCAAGATTTTCCGTCAAGTACCCCGCACCCTGAAGGGCTTTCTCCAGCTTACCCATTAAACAGGAATGCCCCACCAAACCATGAATAAGAATTACACATTCCTGTTCAGATGTCATTTTCCACCTTCCCCCCTCGTGAAACCAGAAATACCCCACCCCCCGGGAGCTTGTCCGAAAACAGGCATTCGGACAGCCTTCCCATAGACAGGACATGCCCTATCGATAACCTTTAACCTTTGCCTGCAGTTGCCGGTAATCAATCTTGCCGCTTCCCAACACCGGAATTTTTTCTATTTTCCTGACCATCCTGATATTATGCAGTGGCGACATCCCCGCTTTTTTCAGGACATCATTGGCCTGCTGGCGGGAAATATCTATAATAGTGAGAAGCACAAGTTCCGGTCGTTCTTCGCCGACAGCAAGTACAGCCAGTTCCGGCTCAGAGGTTTTATCGTCGCCAAAATGATTGACAAGCACTTCCTCAATCGCCGGCAGGGATATCATTTCTCCCCCCAGCTTGACAAACCTTTTCAGACGACCTGCAAACCGGAACA
>CAZHPX010000226.1:0-3143 GCA_964534785.1 uncultured Desulfobulbaceae bacterium
TACTCCATCCTTCCAGCTTGACCGTGAGTGGCCATGTTAATATCTTACAGACACTAAGCGATGAAGAAGCTGTCAAGCTTGTCAGGAAAACATTACTTTTTTATATTAAAACAGCAAAATACAAAACCCGCACGGCCCGTTTTACGGAACGAACAACCATTAATGAGTTAAAAGCAGGTGTTGGTCTTTAAGGATCAGGACCAGGAGAACTACCCATGAAATGCCCTGGCCAGGACAGTCGTTACTGGAGTGGTGAAGATGTTTTTGAGGCAAACTGCAAACACTGCGGCAATCCAATAGAATTTTTCAAAGACGATAGTCAGCAGAAATGCCGGAAATGCGGCAACAAGATGCTCAATCCAAACATTGATTTTGGTTGTGCCTCATACTGCCCCCATACCGAACAATGCCTTGGCTCAATGCCGCCGGAACTGGTCGCCAGACAGGGGGATCTCTTTAAAGACCGGGTTGCCCTTGCCATGAGGAAATATTTTGCCGCCGACGGCAAAAGAATCGGACACGCCATAGATGTTGCAGGACATGCTGAGTTTATAGGCAAAGAAGAAAAAGACAGTGATCCGATGGTCATCATGGCAGCAGCCTATCTCCATGATATAGGCATAAAGAATGCTGAGGAAAAATACAACTCATCATCAGCAAAATATCAACACCTTGAAGGCCCGCCGGTGGCAAGAAAAATCCTGATAGAGCTGAAGGCCGACCCGGAACTTATTAACGAGGTATGTGACATTATCGGTCACCATCACACACCCCGGACAGAAGAAACCATTAACTTCAAGGTCATTTTCGACGCTGATCTAATTGTCAACATGAACGAACTTTACAGGGAAAAGACACTTGATAAAGAGCGGTTGGACAAACTGCTTTCCTCTTTCATGACAAGTGCCGGAGTTATACAGGCTAAAGAGACCCTGATGAAATTAATCAAGTAATGAAATAACCAGGACGGGAGCCTTCACACAGCCATGACAAAACTAATTAAAGAGATAAACAGCCCGGATATAATGTCACAGACAAAGGACAAGGCCATGAACAGAAACAGAAAAAAAATAATGCGAAAAATCATCGAAATAGACGAAGAACTCTGCACCGGATGCGGAGAGTGTGTACCCGACTGTGCCGAGGGCAGCCTCCAGATCATTGACGGCAAGGCCAAATTAGTGGGAGATAACCTATGTGACGGACTTGGTGCCTGTCTTGGTTCATGCCCGACCGGAGCCCTGAAAATAGTTGAGAGGGAAGCTGAAGCCTTTGACGAAAAGGCAGTGGAGGAATTTCTCGCAAACCAGCAGAAACAGCAGAAACAACAAGGACAAGCAGTACAAAAAATAATGCCGGTACAACTATCTGGGGGAGGGTGCCCTTCCGCCAGGCTCACAACCATGCAATCCCTTACCCCATGTCAGGCCGCCAATGCTCCCGCCTCCAGCCAGCAAGGCGTTTCAGCCCTGTCTCACTGGCCGGTACAGATAAGACTCATTCCACCCTCTGCCCCGTTTCTGGAAAACTGTGATCTCCTTATTGCTGCTGATTGTACGGCTGTCGCCTATGCCGGCAGCATACAGGAAGATTTCATTAAAGGAAGGGTAGTGATGATGGGTTGTCCCAAGTTTGACGACCAGCAACTCTATGTTGACAGGTTTAGAGAAATGTTTGCCACCAGAAAACTGAACTCGGTTACCATCCTGATCATGGAAGTTCCATGCTGTTCTACCATGCTCCAAATTGTCAGAAAGGCATATACCGATGCCAAAGCAACCGTACCTGTCCGCCAGGTGGTTGTCGGCAACCAGGGTAATATTGTTGATGAGCGTACCTGGGGTAGAAGGTAATAAAGGGTGTTGAAGGAATACCTTAATCCGTGAACTCTCACCTGTGCTGCAGATGAGAAAGTGTTTTCATTTGTCAAGAGGAAAGATTTGTCCCCGTTTTCTCCCCCATTATTGCAATCGTACGTTCATCAAGGCAAGTACGCAGAAATTCATTCATAGGTTGCTGCTTTCCTGTCTCATAAAAAAACAACATCAGGCGATTAAACTCCAATTGATGTTTTGCGGGAAGATTAATAGCCGGGTATCCGGCATCTATCAAGATACCGTTCATCATAAATCGTCCCATTCGTTTATTTACATCATAAAAAAACTGGTTCCTTGCCATTTCAAGGAACACCGAAATTGCATAGTCATAAATATCTGCCAGACTTTGTGCTTCCAGTATCATTTTCTTATAGATATTTGGCAACTCTTTAGCCGGGGGCGGCATATATTGTGTTCCTGCGATGGTTACGCCACCAGATCGAAACTGCCCCCACTCTAAAGCTTCATTCCTTGCTGCAATTGCATGAAGTTCACACACTCTCTCGACTGATAATTCAAACTCTCTGTTCTGCAGCCACCCGAACAAAGCCTTCCAGGCTTCTGACTGATTCAATGCTATTTGTTGATCCACAATTTTCCGTCCACCAATGGTGACACCATCAAGTAAAGTCTGGATTTCAGGTAACGTAAAATTTATCCCTTCCAGATTGACGGCATCACAGACTAACTCAGCCAACTGTCTTCGGGCTAACATTATAGCCTTGTCTCTATTCGGTTTCATTTTCCAATAATTATCCTTCATAGTCCCGCCCCCGCCATCACAATCCCACACGAAAAAAATCTCTCCAGATCTGAATTTACGAGAACAAAGATAATTAAATAAATCTGTCCCCTTTCTGCTCTGTTCTGGCCTGACCCCCATACCCCCCAGCTTCTAAATAACTCCTATAGTTTTAAGGAAAATGCCGGTTACGCCAAGAATAGATATTGTTATGGCAATAGTAAACATTCTTAAAGTGAAGCCCCGTTGTTTTTCGTCACGGTCATCAAGTTTATCCGCAAGCCGGTCAATGGAGTTTATTATCTGCTCAAACCGCTTATCCACCTGGTCAAACCGTCTGTCAGTTCTGACTTCCATATCATCAAACCGCTTATCCACCTGTTCAAACCGTCTGTCAGTTCTGACTTCCATATCATCAAACCGTCTGTCCACCTGTTCAAACCGTCTGTCAGTTCTGACTTTCATATCATCAAACTGTTTGTCCACCTGTTCAAACTGTTTACTGACATCTGCATGAAATCCCG
>CAZHPX010000227.1:0-3139 GCA_964534785.1 uncultured Desulfobulbaceae bacterium
TTACGACCACCGTCTTTATCATCATGATATAATGGGCTCCAAAGCCCATGCCCGGATGCTGGCCCGCCAGGGCTTGATAAACGAGGTGGAACGGGATGCCATTATCAGCACCCTGACAGAAATCGAGGCAGAAATTGCAAGCGGTGATTTTGTTTTTCAATCGGAGCTTGAAGATATTCATATGAATATCGAAAAATCCCTGACCGAACGAATCGGTCCCGCCGGAGCCAAGCTCCATACCGGTCGGAGCCGCAATGACCAGGTCTCCCTTGACCTGCGTCTCTATCTTCGTGATGAAGGTAAAGGGCTTGACAGGCTGCTTGAAAATGTGCAGAAAAGTTTTGTTATCCTTGCCAGGAAATATTTCGGGGCGGTAATGCCCGGTTACACCCATCTCCAGCGGGCCCAGCCGGTACTTGTCAGCCATTATCTTCTAGCCTATGTGGAAATGTTTACCAGGGATCGAAGCCGGGTCGCCGACTGTATGGTCAGGATGAACCTCTCCCCCCTTGGTGCTGCCGCCATGGCCGGTACCGGTTTGCCCCTTGATCGGGAATCAGTGGCGAAGGAACTTGGTTTTGCCGGAGTAACCGCCAACTCCATGGATACATCCGGCGATCGTGATTTTGTTCTGGAATTTCTTTTCTGCCTGAACACCATCCAGATCCATTTAAGTCGTCTTGCTGAAGAACTGGTCATCTGGTCAAGCAAAGAGTTTTCCTTTGTTGAAATAGGGGACAGCTACTGTACCGGTTCTTCCATCATGCCCCAGAAAAAAAACCCGGACATTCCAGAGTTGATTCGGGGAAAAAGCGGCAGGGTTGCCGGAGCGTTAATGTCTTTACTGATGACCGTCAAAGGGCTGCCCCTTACCTACAACCGTGATCTTCAAGAAGACAAGGAACCTCTTTTTGATGCTTTGGATACGGTGAAAACCGGTCTTGATATTGTTGCCGAGATGCTTGAACATACCAAATTTAATACTGAACGACTTGAAAATGCCACCATGGGCGGATTCATGACTGCCACTGATCTGGCAGATTACCTGGTTCTCCGGGATATTCCTTTCCGGGAAGCCCACTCCATTGTCGGCCAGGTGGTTGCCCTCTGCCAGAAACGGGATATTGAACTGGTTGAGTTAACTCTTTCCGAGTTACAAAAGTTTTCAGCTCATATAGAAAGCGATGTGTTTACGGTACTGTCGGTGCAGGGATCAATTAACAGTCGAACAACCACGGGAGGAACCGCCAAACAAGAGGTAGAGCAGGCTCTTGTCAGGGCGGAACAGCTATTGGCCATATCTCATGATTAATGAATTTTGCAGATGGGGCATCCCTTTGACCATCGCTTCAATAATTTTAACATCTCTACCCGGTTGCGGCTATAAGGATCAGCCGATTCCACCTCAACAGGTAATCCCCCTGCCGATAACCGATCTCAGATACCAGTTGGGCGAGAGCGGGGTAACCCTGTCATGGAGTTATCCGGTTGAGACGGTAACCGGCAGGGATATTGTTGATATTACCAACTTTAAGATTTATCGGGCGGTCATATCCCCGCAAGACTATTGCCCGACATGTCCGGTTCCTTTTGCCGCTCCGGTCATTATTCCCGGCAATGCGGTCTCTGGTGAAGTCCCGAAAACATCAACCTATAAAGCCATCCTGCTCAGACCGGGTAATATGTACCTGTTCAAGGTTCGTTCTGTTGCCGGCTGGTGGGCAGAGTCAAAAGATTCAAATATTGTTTCTTTTTACTGGCAGGTTCCTCCCATGGCAGCGACCGGGCTGACAGCCAGCCCCGGGGACAGCTCTATAACTCTTAACTGGCAGCCTGCCACAACCAAATTTGACAACACCCCGGTGAGTGGAATCATCCGCTATCAGGTTTATAGAGGTATCGGAGGCGGTCAGTTTCAGCCATTGGCAGAGCCGGTGGCAAAAACCAGTTTTGTTGATAACGATGTCGTCAATGACAGAAAATATTTTTATCAGATACAGACTCTGGCTGTTTACCAAAAAGGGGTTGTTGGCGGCGGCAGAACCGATTCCGTATCCGTATCCCCGCTTGACCTGACCCCGCCGCCGATACCTGTTGGTATCCGGGTAATTTCCACAGATGCAGGAGTGAGAATCTTCTGGGAACCGGTAAAATCTGATGATTTAGCCGCCTATCTTATCCATCGTCGCTTTGAAAATGAAGACACACCGGAAATGATCGGCAGGGTTAAAGTGCCATTTCTCATGTACATGGACATGGAAGTCCCCGGAAAATCAATAAAAGTTTTTTATTCTGTTTCCAGTGTTGACGACAGTATCGCCGGCAACGAATCCCGCCGCTCAACCGAAATTGAAGTCAGACGATAACAACCACACAAACGAGAATCATGCATAGTTTCCATTATAAAAACAACAAACTCCACTGCGAAGATATTGGAGTGGATGAGATAGCTGCAAAGGTTGGCACTCCGTTTTACCTGTACAGTGCTGCTGCTCTAAGAGAAAATTACCAAACCTTTGACAATGGCTTTGCGGACATACCTCATATTACCTGTTTTGCAGTCAAATCCTGTTCCAATATCGCCATTCTTGGTCTACTCGCTTCCATGGGCAGCGGTGCGGATATTGTTTCCGGAGGAGAACTGTTCAGGGCCTTGAAAGCAGGTATTGATCCAGATAAAATCATATACTCAGGGGTTGCCAAAACAGAAGCTGAAATAAGGGAATCCATGTTTGCCGGGATATTACTCTTTAATGTCGAGTCGGGACAGGAACTTGATCTGATTCAAAAAGTTGCCCGTGACCTTGGCACCACGGCCCGGATTTCCTTTCGTATCAACCCGGATGTGGACCCGGATACCCATCCCTATATTTCCACGGGGCTGACCACAAGCAAGTTTGGCCTGCCGGTGGAAGCCGCTTTTTTTGAGTATCTCCGGGCAGAGAAAATGGATCACATCGAGGTCGCAGGGGTGAGCTGCCATATCGGTTCCCAGTTGACAGAAGTTACCCCGTTCACCGAGGCAGCAGGAAAAGTAAAAACATTTATCCAGCGAATAGAGAACGAAGGGGTTACCATCAAATACCTTGATCTTGGCGGCGGGGTCGGCATCACCTATAATGATGAGCAACCACCCCAT
>CAZHPX010000228.1:0-3135 GCA_964534785.1 uncultured Desulfobulbaceae bacterium
CCGGAGTACGAAAATGGTCGATCCCAGGAGCCGGTTCACAATAGAAAACATAGTAGGGTCGAATACGAGTGCGTAGTAATTTCTGGTGCAATTCTCTAAATGTATCCACATCATCATTGATTCCCTTCAACAACACCGCCTGATTCCCAACATTGATACCGCAACTCATAAGTTCGTAAACTGCTTTGACCGTTTTTTCGGTAATCTCTTTAGGATGGTTACACTGCGTGTTGATCCAGACTGGCACTTTGTGGAAACCTCCTATAGCTTTTTTCAATCCTTCAGTAACACGATGCGGTAAAACTATAGGCAGCCGGGAACCGATGCGAATCATTTCAATATGAGGAATCTCCCGAAGTTTGGTAATCAGGTATTCGAGTTTTTCATCAGACAAAAGCAGCGGGTCGCCACCAGTAACCAGAACGTCGCGAATTTCCTGGTGTTCGGCAATCCAAGCAAGTCCTTCATCAACATCAAAATGAAGTTGCAAATCTTGGTCGACAACCAGTTCCTTGCGGAAACAGTGCCGACAATAAATACCACAAACTTGTATAACGGTAAAAGCGATACGATCATGATACTGACGTGCAATACTATCTGGACGGATTTCGTCTGTCGCCCTATTCTCTTTCCAGACAAGGTAGTTTTCCATCCCGTATTCATTAATCTGTTCCTTCATGGACGGATAGCCTGCTTTCGTATCGGACAGTTCGGATTGTCCTTATCCATCAACGACGCAAAATAGGGTGATGTACCCCACTTGGTGTTCAAGATTTCAATTGCCTCCTTTTCACCATCAGAGACATTGATATACTTCTTAAGTTTTTCAAGTGTATTCACTTGATTCTTCATCTGCTCAACCCATTCTTCTGCCATATTTTTTCCTTTATTAATGTGTTTGGTGATTCCAATATTGTTTAAGCATCAGAAGAACCATAATGTTGCTGAATCGCGGTGCTGACCGGCACCTTGTTACACCTTGTTGGACGAGAGCTACAGCTTACGGTCAACGAGAAGAAGAGTAATGTTGGCACGGTGGAAGAGTGTAGTTTTATAGGCTTTGTTTTTGTGCGAGGCAAAATTAGATGGAGCGATAAGGTTTCCTGTGAAGAGACGCAACCGTCTCTTCACAGGAAGAAGCTTGGTTCGTCTCTATGGAATACCGTCTCCACAAACTTGCAGAATATGCGCGGGGCTGGGGGAGAAAAACCCCCGGCTACCCGATTATCTTTTGATTTTGTACTTTAAGTTGAGTTCAGCACTTGCTGACTGTAACCTTTTATCTGCCGTCCACAAAGGTATTTGCTCTAATTTTGTTGATGCCAGAAGGTGGATATTGACAAGGCCAACACCTTTGCTGTGTAATTGATTTTGCTCAATAAAATATAAGAATTCTTCGAAGTCGATGAGAGATGTTTGAGGTAATGCCTGAAGTAACGATACGATTTCTTGCCTGTTTTGTATGTTACCACAGGCAAGCTCCCCTATAATATGGGGATGACAAACCACACTACCACTAAAGAGTAGTTTTTCTAACTGGCGGTCATTATTTCGGAGGTGATTGATCCAGACTGAAGTATCAACAAGTACCATAGTTATGATTTTGTTGATCTGCGTCTGGGTATGTCACGTAGACCCTTCTCTGTGCCACCAAGAATTGCAAGACGTTTACTGCTTTCATGTACAATCAAAGCTTCAAGGCCTAGTTTTACTAAAGAAGTTTTCTCTTTTATGCCAGTTAAAAGAGATGCTTTCTCCAAAATTTGATCGTCTATATTTAGTGTTGTTCTCATGTGTACAATGATGGATTATTTATGCATATATGTCAACTTTTATTTTGGAAGCTAATCCCGGTGCTGACCGGTGCCGTGGATTAACGAATTTTGTTTTGATACAGCGACCATCTGCATGTAACTGCAAGAGTCGGCAGATGTAAAGCGTCCGGTTGAGTGCTGGTTAGTTTAAATTGGTTTTATATTCAGCAGGTTAGCTTGAAAAGGCAAGGATTTTATTGCCCTCGCCGATTCGGTTACCCTTTGCTGAATAGACTTGTTTAAGCAAGGATAAAACCGAATGCCCTTGCCAGCGGTAATGAACTTTCAAAAGCTGATGACCTGCTATCCAGCTTCATGATTTCGTTGCCTTGCCCTTAACGGCTTAATTGAATTTTACAGAATAAGCTGCTTTAAGCAAGGATAATAAAAAAAGCCTTGGTGGTGGAACAGATTTTTTCAAGTCGGTGAGCCTGCTCAAACTCACAGCAAACAAATGAAGGACTTTTTTAGCACAGTTAATCTTCCGGCATGACCACTATTTTCAAGCCTACATCCACACACTCACTATAAAATAAATCTGTCCCCATTTCCTTTTGTCCCCATTTCCTTGTCCCCATTTCCTCACAGTCAAAGCATACCTGTTTAAAGAAGATTTCGATCATCTCTGGACATACAAATGTCCCATCTGGGCAAAAATAATAATGGTAATCCTCCCTCCATGGTTGCTTGCAAAAATGTAACATTCCTCCATTTTTGTAGAGTATGCCCCAAAACCGGTAAACACACTTCACCTGTGTTTTCTCCATATTTTCTCTTTAACATCTTAAAATAAAAGAATAAAAATTATTATTTACCCATGGCATATCTTTTGATTTACAAGAGATACATCCGATAATTTTATCCATAAAGAATTGCCATGGAAGCGACATTGTTAAAAACACGGGAAAAACAGATTCACATCACCGGGGATGCTCCCCTTGATATCAGTTGTAATAAAGACAGCCAGGCAGGGGCGGTCAGCCAGCGGGCCTGTGTGTTTTGCGGTTCCCGTGTGGTTCTCTATCCTATTGCCGATGCACTTCACCTTGTCCACGGTCCCATTGGCTGTGCTGTTTATACCTGGGATATTCGTGGTGCTCTCTCTTCTGGCCCTGAGCTGCACCGGCTCTCTTTTTCCACAGACTTACAGGAAATAGATGTAATCTTCGGTGGTGAAAAAAAATTGCACAATGCTCTCCTTGAGTTGATTGACCGCCATAAACCCAAAGCTGCTTTTGTTTATTCCACCTGCATTGTCGGTATTATCGGCGATGATCTTGAGGCAATTTGCCGGGAAGTGGAGAACAAAAAAAATATTCCG
>CAZHPX010000229.1:0-3114 GCA_964534785.1 uncultured Desulfobulbaceae bacterium
CGGCCATTAACAGTTGATTAACCACATCCGGAGTTGGAGTAAGTATCGCTGCAATAACAAAAGCAAAAATAATAGAATATTTCCTGTGCTTTTTTAAAAATCCGCCGTTGACCATCCCCATTTTGGCAAGAAAAACCATAAGAACCGGTAACTCAAATATAAGGCCAAAGGCAATCAGCAACCGCAGAGCCAACGAGAAATACTCACTGACTCCCGGCATGGGTGCTAATATTTCACTGGAATAACCCACAAAAAAACTAAAAGCCGGGGGAAAGACAACAAAATAACCAAAGGCTGCCCCCCCTATAAAACAAAGGGTTGAAACCAGGGTAAATGGCAGGAGAACACTTTTTTCATGTTTATACAAACCGGGAGCAATAAACCGCCAGATTTGAAGAAAGATAACCGGACTGGCAAGAATTATTCCGCAGACCAGGGAAAGTTTCAAGTAAAAAAAAAATCCTTCCTGATAGGAGATAAAAATAAGATGTTTGCCCTCAGGAAGTACCTCAAGCAGAGGCCTGAAAAACCAGTCCGCAATCGGACGAATAAAGTAATACGACAGAGCAAAACCTGCTGCAACTGCAATAAATGAAACAACTAAGCAGGAACGCAGCTCGGTAAGATGCTCAATTAGACTCTGAGAATTCAACTGATCTGTTTTTTCCTGCTCCATCCGACAAAAATCTCCAGTTTAGTTTTTGTAGTCTTCAAGGTGGCCTTTAAAGTGTCCGTTAGTTATCCGGCACTCACCGGCTACAGAAGGGACATGGCTGAATAGACTGGTGAGTGCCGGACTCTATGAGTGCGGATTTAAAATTTCCCGAATCGTTTTTAAAAGATCATGTAGTGAATAAGGTTTTTGTAGAAAGGGAATTCCTTTCTCCCGCATGGTTTTTCTTTGCGTTTTATGATTCAGGTAACCACTGCACATCAGCACCTTTACATCAGGATTACCACGGAGCAGGTTATCCACCAGTTCAAGGCCGTTATCACCTGGAAGGATAATATCACTGAAAATCAGATGAAACCTTCCCTGCTCCCTGGTAAAAATATCCATCGCCTCTTTTGCATTTCCTGCTGCAGATATAATATAACCATTTTCCCCAAGTACAGTTGTAATCATTTTTCTGAGCTTATCTTCATCTTCAACCAGTAAGATATGTTCACCATTACCCTGAAGACCAGTTAATGATATATTCTTCTCGATCTTTTCTTCCGGTTTTCCGGCACAAGCAGGAAAATAAATTTTAAATACCGTCCCTTCATCCAATTCGGAATAAACATTTATCCAGCCTTTATGCTCTCTGACAATACCATACACAACCGATAGGCCCAGCCCGGTTCCCATTCCGACTTCCTTGGTGGTGAAAAAAGGTTCAAATATCTTCTCAAGTATTCCCTTGTCCATACCTGTCCCTGAATCTTCAAAAGTTAAGCGAATAAATTTACCGGAGCGGGCATGAGGAATAAACTCAACCTCGTCTTCACTTAAAATTATATTTTCTGTCTTGAAAGTTAAAACTCCGCCGCCCGGCATGGCATCTCTGCCATTTACCGATAAATTCATTAACAACTGCTCAAGGTTTCCCGAATCGGCACGGATCGACCAGAGTTCAGGTGCAAGGTACGTCTCAATAATAATATCCGCACCAATGACCCGGTTGATCATCTTGAGAAAATTATCAATTGTCCTGTTTAAACTGAGCGTAATAAAATTCATTGGCTGTTTACGACTGAAAACAAGTAACTGGCGGGTGAGATTGGCGGCATGAATAGCAGAAGTATGGATGGGATTCAGATGCATATGCAAAGGATCAGAATCGTCAATACTCATCATGGCAAGTTCGGTATTGCCGAGAATAATACTTAGTATATTATTGAAATCATGTGCAATTCCACCTGTCAACTGTCCGATGGCTTCCATTTTCTGGGCATGGTGCAACTGTTTTTCCATTAACTTGCTGCCGGTTATGTCTTTAATTGCAACCAGTCCGGATATTCTCCCATGAAATTCAATCCCTACCCCCACAGCGTTTACCCATATATCTCTACCACTCTTGGTTATCGCCTTAAATTCAGCCACTTGACGCGGGGCGTCGCCAAATATATCTTCTGTGATAGTCAAAGCAACCTGTTGTCTGTCATCGGGGCAGATGAAATCGAGCAGATTTTTTCCAACCGCTTCCTCCCTGGAATCAAACCCATACATCTTCATTGCCGATTGATTGGCAAGCATCACCTTCATGGTTTCAACATCAATAACCAATAACCCATCCATCATATTGTCAAATAAAGTTTTATAGCTTTGTTCACTTATACGCAGGGATTTTTCCATCTGCTTCCGCTCTGTAATCTCTTTTTCCAGTTCCTCATTTGTCTTGAAAAGTTCAGCAGTCCGCTCCGCAATCCGTGTTTCCAGATCACCGCCGACTTTCTGCAATTCTCCGTTTATACGCCTGCGTTTTCTGACTTCATTTCTCAGCTCTTTCCACCGGCGTAGTGAAAAAGCGGCAAAGGCAAAAGAGAGAATTACAAGCAGAACAAAGATTTCATCAACTTCATAATCTTCATGTTTACGGGACCATTCGACAACCATTTCAAATGCATCAAGTTTTGATGCCAACATAAACATAAAAAAAGAGAGGATAAAAATTAAAATCAGATCTTTTGATGCTGTTGAAAATATCTTCTTTCTTTCAGGATTGTCTGCCATGATTATTTTTATGTCCTTGTCAAGGGAGGTTGAGCAGGGGTAAAAAAATAAAGAACTATAAAGCCGTTACCAGTTTTTAGTCTCCACATACGAAAAGTCAAAAAAACTAAAGAAAGATTACCTCATTTTTTTCCTTATGTAAACTGATGGTCACTAAAGAGGGAAAATACGGGGGTCGGACCAAAGCAACCTACTGAAATAACATTGAATATTATTCAAATATAGGCTGTATGAATGCTTAAAGTGGTCTTTTTATTGTCCAAAACAACCTTTTAACAGAATAACTCCACCACCATGCCGCGAGCGAACAGATATTATATTCCTGGCTGTAATGGGCAACATCACTCACCGATGCCACAAGCAGGAGTTTTTACTAAAATTCGAGAGAGACAGAAAAC
>CAZHPX010000230.1:0-3109 GCA_964534785.1 uncultured Desulfobulbaceae bacterium
GTCCATACTGCTCCTGGTCATGGTGCCGATGATTACCTGACCGGGCTGCGTTACGGATTAGATATTCTCTCACCGGTTGATGATACCGGTCATTACACCAGAGAGGCAGGGAAATATGCGGGGGAAGCAGTGCCTGCTGTTAACAAAAAGATTAACCATGATTTGAATAAATCTGGTGATATGGTCAGGGAAACTGCGATCAGACACAGTTACCCTCATTGCTGGCGATGTAAAAAGCCGGTTATGTACAGGGCAACGGAGCAGTGGTTTATCTCCATGGAAAAAAATGATCTCCGTAAAAAAGCTCTGGAGGAGGTTAAAAAAGTAACCTGGACCCCCGCTTGGGGTGAACAGAGAATATACTCGATGATTGAATCCCGTCCTGACTGGTGTCTCTCCCGGCAGCGAACCTGGGGGGTACCCCTCACCGTTTTAACCTGTAAGGATTGTGGAGAAGTTCTAAAAGATAAAGAAGTATGCAGTAGGATTGAAGATAAGTTCGCCAGAGAAGGTGCTGATGCCTGGTTTAAATATGAGGCGGCTGATTTTGTCGGAGCAGGTATAGAGTGTGGCTGTGGTTCAAAATCGTTTCGTAAAGAGACCGATATCCTGGATGTCTGGTTTGATTCCGGAGTCAGCCATGGGGCAGTATTAGAGAGACGGGATAATCTTAAATCTCCTGCTGATCTCTATCTTGAGGGCAGTGATCAGCATCGGGGCTGGTTCCAGTCATCTTTGCTTACCTCGGTGGCAACCAGGGGCAGGGCACCATATAAAGGCGTTTTAACCCATGGTTATGTGGTGGACGGGCAGGGTAAAAAGATGTCCAAGTCTGTGGGTAATGTGGTTGTTCCCCAGGAAGTGATTGACAAGTATGGGGCTGAGGTCCTGCGTCTCTGGGTATCGAGCGAGAATTATCACGATGATGTCAAGGTATCGGATGAAATATTGAGACGGGTTTCCGATGCATATCGCAAGATGCGCAACACCATCCGTTTCCTTCTTTCAAATTTATCTGATTTTGACCCTGAAGAGGATATGGTAACTTCAGTATCAGAGTTCAGTGAACTTGATCGCTGGGCACTTGCCAGATATGCCCAGCTTGTGCGGAGGGTGACCAGGGCCTATGACGATTATGAGTTCCATGCTGTTTATCATGATCTTCACAATTTCTGCGGTGTCGTTATTTCCAGTATTTATATGGATGTCCTTAAAGACCGGCTTTACTGCTCAGCACCGGATGACCCGCAACGAAGAGCCGCCCAGAGCGTTATTTACCGGATTCTTGATGGACTGCTTAAACTCATGTCGCCGGTACTTTGTTTTACCACTGCCGAGGCCTGGGAACATCTCCATAAACTTGGTCAGGACGCTTCTTTGGAACGATCTGTATTTTTCACCAGATTCCCCGTGATTGAAGACATTGAAGAAGATAATGAGCTTGAACAGCGTTGGCAGCGGCTTTTGACCCTGCGTGGAGAAATAACCAGAGTGCTGGAGGCTGCCCGTCGAGATAAGATCATAGGTCTTTCCCTTGATGCGGAGGTGGTTATTGCTGCAGATGGTGAATGGCTCAGGTTCCTTGAAGTAAATGCAGGGCTGCTTAAGGAGTTGTGTATTGTTTCTGGTTTGCAACTTGTAGATATAACCGAAAATACAGGGATTCTTGAACGGGATAAACAGGATGATCAGAACGGGTTTGTCCCGGCCGGCGAGATCGGGGGATTATATATTCAGGTACGACCTGCTGAAGGTATAAAATGTGAACGGTGCTGGATGATTGAATTATCTGTGGGGGTTGATGCTGAACATCCGTTTCTCTGCAGCCGCTGCCTGTCGGTGATCAGGGGGATGGTATATGATTAATATTCGTTTTGTCTGTATATCCATGGCAGTTGTAATTCTTGATCAGTTAAGCAAATGGTGGATACTGACTGATTTTGCCCTGCATGAATCAAGGGAGATAATTCCGGGATTTTTTAATCTCACCTATCTGACCAACACCGGGGCAGCTTTTGGAATTATGGCCGGTCAGCCTTCTCTTGGCCGCCAGCTTTTTTTTGTTGTAATCGTTACCATTGCTTTAGTGGCAATTTTTTATCTCCATAAAAAAGTATCTGAGGAATCCCGCTGGTACACGGTAAGTCTGGCAATGATCAGTGGCGGGGCAGTTGCTAACCTGATTGATCGGATCAGACATGGAGCCGTGATTGATTATTTTGATTTTTTTATTGGAGAACGCCATTGGCCCGCGTTTAATGTGGCTGATGCGGCCATAACCACTGGGGTTTTGATTTTTCTTTTCCTTAATTTTCTGGAATTCCTGGCGGCAAAAGAGAAGTAAATGATGATTCTGTCCGGGTTAAAATATAAGCCATGTTATTTATCGATATTAATATCGATAGAAAAGGTAGTTCTAACAAATTTCAATGCGTTTTCGTCACGGATTCAGGTAACTGTTAATGAGGAATCAGAGCCTCTGGAGTAGTGTCACGCAGCACTGGTACGACAAGAAGAAAAATAAGGATATGTCCTCTCTTGCACACAGTAAACTTTGCAACTCTAACCTTCAGATAAAAAATGAAAAAAACAGCAATACTGTTTCCTGGTCAGGGCTCACAGTTTGTAGGTATGGGCCAGGAACTGGCGGATAGCGACTCAAATGCCGGTGCTCTTTTTACCATGGCTGAAGATGTGAGCGGCTTACCATTGCGGGAGTTATGTTTTACCGGCCCCATGGAAGATTTGATTAGGGTCCTGCACCTGCAACCGGCCCTGACCATGGTGAACATGGCATGTTACAGGCATTTTTGCCGGCTTGTCCCTGATCTTACTCCCGCCTTTGTGGCCGGGCATAGTCTTGGCGAATATTCAGCCCTGTTTGCAGCCGGGGTGGTCAGTGAAGAAGAGACCATCAGGCTGGTAACGAGACGAGGTGAGCTGATGGAGCGGGAGAGTACAGCCAATCCCGGCGGAATGCGGGCTGTACTTGGTTTGGACATTACCGGGCTTGAGGAGGTTATCAACGCTTGCAGTAAAGGCGTGGTCGTGGTCGCCAATCATAACTCGGAGAAACAGGTGGTTATCTCAGGTGACCAGGCCGGGCTTG
>CAZHPX010000231.1:0-3102 GCA_964534785.1 uncultured Desulfobulbaceae bacterium
TTTTTTGGAAATAACGCAGAGATGGGGAAAAATGCATTCTCGGACAAGCTCCTAGGCGGGCAGGTTGCCGTTTTTTTTAGCAGATAAATTTATTTAAAGGCCGGCAATGGCCGGGGAAACTGGTTATTGACTAATGGAATGGTTCAGTCGTCTTTCTGAATGGTTGTATAATTTTTATGCGGTTACCATTGCCAATCCCGATGTCTGGGGATTTTTATTAGCAGCACCGGTTATTGCCATCGGTATGGCCGGAACCATATTACCGGTTCTTCCAGGAACAGTGCTGATTCTGGCCGGGTTTATCATCTATGGTTTGATTGCTGGCTTTGACGGGATGGGAATTTATTTTTTTATCGGCCAGGCGGTTCTGGTCGGCCTGAGCTATCTTGTTGACTTTATTGCCACAGCCCTGGGGGTGAAGATGTACGGGGGCTCCAAAGCAGCCATATGGGGGGCTGTGACCGGTACTCTGCTTATTTTTGTGATTGGCCCCATCGGTTTGCTGATTGGCCCACTGGCAGGAGCCATACTTGGCGAATTGCTCATGGGAGAGCAGCTCCGCCAATCCATGCGGGCAGGATTTGGCTCTTTCCTCGGTCTAATGGGCGGTTCACTTGCCAAACTTGTTATTTCCTGTTTTATGGTGGGCTGGTTTCTTGTTGCTGTTTTCTGATGCCGGACTTTACTTCATCAGTTGTCCGGACATTTTTTGCAAACCTACAGTTTGATTGTTTTTATGGGTAAGACATTAATTATAACCGAAAAACCCAGTGTTGCCGCAGATATTGTCAAGGTATTGCCGGGGAAATTTAAAAGAACCAGGACTCATTATGAAGGTGGCGACTATATTGTCTCCTATGCCATAGGCCATCTGGTATCCATCGCCTATCCCGAGGAGGTTGATCCTGTTTACAAAAAGTGGTCTCTTGACAACCTCCCTATTCTGCCGGAGCCGTTTCCACTTACAGTTCTGCCGGGAACCAGATCACAGTTCAATGCTCTCTCAAAACTTATTCGCAGACGGGATGTCGAAGTGATTATCAACGGCTGTGATGCCGGTCGGGAAGGTGAGCTGATCTTTAAATATATCCTCAAAATGGTATCCACCCGTTCGGTGGAAAGCAAAACTGTACGCAGATTATGGCTGCAGTCAATGACCAGCGGGGCTATCCGGGAAGGACTTGCGAGTCTGCGGAATAATGACGAGATGACACCCCTTGAGAATACGGCCTTATGCCGTTCTGAGGCGGACTGGTTAATAGGCATCAACGCCACCAGGGCCCTTACCTGTTATAATTCCAGATTTGGTGGTTTTAGAAAAACACCCTGTGGACGGGTGCAGACCCCTACCCTTTCCATGCTGGTTAAGCGGGAAAAAGAAAGGCGAGCTTTCGTACCAACCGATTATTTTGAGCTCCATGGTAAGTTCATCTCTGAGGACGTCCGTTATATCGGAGTCTGGATCGACACCGGCTTTAAAAAATCCCCCGAACTGCCCCATGGCAGACAAAATCGGATATGGAAGAAGGAGCAGGCCGAGACGATTATCTCAAAATGTACCGGTAAAAAAGCTGTAATTACCGAGACAGCCAAGAAATCAAGCCAGGCATCACCGCCGCTCTACGATCTCACCCTGTTGCAGAGAGAGGCGAACAGCAGGTTCGGTTTTTCCGCCAAAAACACCCTGGCTCTCTGCCAGGTTCTCTATGAGCGGCATAAGCTGGTAACTTATCCAAGGACTGACAGCCGTTGTCTTCCTGAAGATTATCTGGCCAATGTCATAGAAGTGGTGGGCAAACAGCAGCAATGGCAGTTCGGTGTTTTTGCCAGCGAAGCATTGGAGAAAAAATACCTTAAAAAAACAAAAAAAATATTTAACAATAAAAAGATTACTGACCATTTCGCCATTATCCCCACTTCCCAATTACCGGTTGCTCTTTCTGAGCCGGAACAGAAAATTTACCAGATGATTGTCCAGCGATTTATATCTGTTTTTTTCCCGCCGGCGGTCTTCCACAATACCAGGAGATTATCTGTTGTTGAAGAGGAAACCTTTCTTACCGAAGGAAAAATCCTTGTTGAAGCTGGCTGGAAAGCGATCTATGGAGTGCAGGCGGGCAGTGTTGATGCACGGGATAAAGTTATCCGGCCCTTGCCGGCCGGAAAACCCGTTACCTGTGAGAAGATAGAACTTGAAGAGCACCAGACTAAGCCGCCGCCCCGTTATACGGAGGCGACCCTGCTTTCAGCCATGGAGCATTCCGGTAAGTTAATTGATGACGATGAACTGGCTGGGGCCATGAAGGAACGAGGCCTGGGTACTCCGGCGACCAGGGCATCTATAATTGAAAAACTGATCAATGAAAAATATGTCATTCGTGAGCAGAGGGAGCTTGTTCCCACCGGCAAGGCTTTTGAATTATTATCTTTATTGACGGATAAGCAGGTCGATGTCCTTGCCTCGCCAGAATTGACCGGTGAGTGGGAATACAAACTTAATCAGATTCTCAAAGGGGGAATGACCAGGGAACAGTTCATGGCGGAAATCAGGGCCATGACCAGTGATATTGTTGCAAAAATGAGGCTGGAAGAGAGTAACGGGAAAAAAGAAGCTGAGTTCTCGCCAATAGCCGGGCAGAGTTTTTTTGAAACTGCCACAGCCTATGAATCAGAAGATAGAAAAATTATTATCCGCAAGGTGCTGGGCGGTAGAGTTATGGAGTCTGCCGAGGTCGTTCGCCTGATTCACGGTGAAACCCTGGGGCCGTTTGCAGATTTTCGCTCCAAAAAAGGTAAACCTTTTTCCGCTTCGGTGAGGCTGGCTGACTCGAAAATTGAATTTATTTTTGCAGATTCCCTTGACAACCTTGATCTGGATGAGATTAAAAAACAAAACCCCCTTGGGTCCTCCCCCATTGACGAAACAAAAGTTTATGAAACCCCGGCAGCCTTCATGTCCGAATCAGCACTTGATGGAGACCGTGATAAAGGTTTACGGATTTCCAAAATGATTCTTGCCAGAACAATTGAGCCGAACCATATTGAACAATTATTGAGCCAGGGCAAGACAGAGCTTATCAAAGGTTTTATATCTAAGAAAAA
>CAZHPX010000232.1:0-3100 GCA_964534785.1 uncultured Desulfobulbaceae bacterium
TGGATTATATGGCTCTGACCGGAGATTCCTCTGATAACATTCCCGGTGTGGCCGGGGTAGGGCCTAAAACTGCACAAAAACTTATATCGGCTTACTCTTCACTTGAAGGTCTTTATGATGGAGTCGAGTCTATGAAGAAATCAAAACTGAAAGAGCGGCTCATTGAATATCGTGATGATGCTTTTCTTTCCCGGGAGCTTATCCGTTTAAACAGAGATGTGGATGTCCCGGATAACCCGCAGGCGTATCGTCTTGGCATTGCTGATAATGATTCTCTCCGCTCCCTGTTTATTGAGTTGGAGTTCACCAGTATGCTGGCTGCAGAAACCACTGCTGAGCGGGTAAAAACAGATAATTTTCACCTGATCGGTTCTGAAGAAGAACTGACAGAGCTTGTGGAACATTTGATTGGGGTAAAGCTTCTGGTGATTGACACGGAAACCAGCTCAATCGATGCCCTGTCGGCGGAACTGGTCGGGATATCTTTATGTATGGATACAGAGCAGGTCTGGTATATTCCCTGCGGTCATCGGGATAAGGAAGGGGAACTGCTCTCTGGTCAGTTGCAAAAGGACAAGATGGTTCCATTATTACGACCTTTGCTGGAAAATGCTGAAATAACCAAGGTCGGTCATAATCTTAAATATGACTGGACGGTGCTGGCCAACCCTGGTAACGGCGGGGTCAAGTTAAAAGGTTTGCTGTATGACACCATGGTTGGGGCATGGTTGCTTGATCCTGGGCATCGTTCTTATAAACTTGATGATCTATGCCGGGAAATCAACATGGAGATGACCTCTTTTGCGGAAGTAACCGGTGGTGCCAGGGGGGATGGGGCCTTCGTCCAGGTGGCACTTGAAGCCGCAAAGAATTATAGTTGTGAGGATGTTCACGGTGCCTTGCTGCTTCTTGATCATCAGCGTTCTCAGCTTGAAGAGCTGGGGCTTTGGGAACTCTTTTCCGGTGTGGAATCTTCCCTTATTCCGGTTCTTTCCGAGATGGAGCGGGTTGGTATTCTTGTTGACAGGGATGCCTTGTTGGAGTTGTCGGAGGAATTTGCTGATCGTTTGAGTTCCCTTGAAAAAGAGATTTACAGGGCTGCCGGCAAGGAGTTTAATATTAACTCTTCCCGGCAGCTTGCCGATATTCTTTTTAAAGATATCGGGCTGCCGAAGGGAAGAAAAACCAAAACCGGTTACTCAACCGATGTCAAAGTACTGGAGAAATTGAGCGGGGAGCATGAATTACCGTCTTTGGTTTTACAGTTTCGTAATCTGACCAAGTTGAAGTCAACCTATGTTGATAATCTGGCTATACTTGCCGATCGTGGTGACGGCCGGATTCACAGTTCTTTTAATCAATGTGGCACTGTTACGGGGCGGCTGAGCTCATCCTCGCCCAATTTGCAGAATATTCCCATTCGCAGTCGTGAAGGGCGGCGTATTCGTTCTGTTTTTGTGGCTGAGCCCGGATGTATGTTCCTTGCTGCTGATTATTCCCAGATAGATTTGCGGATTCTGGCTCATTATTCCGGGGATGAAGCATTAACGAGTGCTTTCAGGGCCGGTGAGGATGTTCATCGTAAAACTGCTGCTGAAATTTTTCATGTCTCCTTGCCGCTGGTTAC
Organism: uncultured Desulfobulbaceae bacterium; assembly: GCA_964534785.1. Lineage (GTDB taxonomy): Bacteria > Desulfobacterota > Desulfobulbia > Desulfobulbales > Desulfobulbaceae > DRLX01. The sequence continues at coordinate 1,628 of CAZHPX010000232.1, forward strand.
TAAAGAAATGCGAGGAGTGGCAAAAACCATCAATTTCGGAATAGTTTACGGTATGTCAAGTTTTGGCCTTGCTAATCAATTACAGATAAGCCGTAAGGAAGCCCAGAGCTTCATTGATCGTTATTTTGAGATTTATTCAGGGGTTAAGTCTTTTATGGAGTCCGTTGTCAGCCGGGCGGAGGAGGATGGTTTTGTGACAACTATGCTTGGTCGTCGTCGTTATCTGCCGGAAATTAACAGCCGCAATCGTACCAGGAGGGATTTTGCCAGAAGAACAGCCATTAATACCCCTGTCCAGGGAACAGCGGCGGATATAATCAAAATGTCCATGCTTGAGGTCTCCCGTGGCCTGCATTCCGGTGAGGTCAGGGGAGAAATGGTTCTCCAGATTCATGATGAGCTGGTTTTGGAAGTTCCGGACGGGGAGGTTGAACGGACTGGAGAGTTTGTCTGCAGGGTTATGGAAAATGTTATGAAACTGTCTGTTCCTTTAATGGTTAATTTAAATGTTGGCAGAAATCTGGATATGTAGTATAGGCTCTCTGTTGAATTGGAATTTTTTTTATCATGTCCGTTTTGTCAGGGTTTTTTGTATACTTGAATCCTGCAACTGCCAATCCCGAAGGGGGCCATGATATAAGAAAAATAATGTTAACCTGACAGGTGAGTCGCATTGCCTGCAGGTTTGCGTATAACATATTGTCTTTTCAGATATATTTTCCCTTCATGATCTTGAAAATATATGATACTGGTAAAAAATGCTAACTATGGAGCGTTTATTGCATGTCGTTTAGTGCAAGGAAAAAATAAATGGAGAGAGAGATGAATCCACGAAAGGCAGTTAGTATTTTGATGTTGAGTCCCATTTACTTTAAACTACGACCTTCAGAACGATGGCAGTTGATTTTGGAATACTGCCGGGAAATGAACGAAGTGTGAAAGTGGGCAATTACCAGCAGGTATCGGATAGCGGATTATCACTTCTGATGACGCGGGAGAAGAATGGGACAGGTAGCAGAGGACAGGCGGGCTCATGGTCGTTTTGCTGTGAAAGAGGGTGGCTTGGCTTTTTTGGAAACGATACCAACTACTATTGTTGATATCAGTGAATGCGGTATGGCGGTTCATTTTGTGGTGTTAGGGGAGGAGCCGAAAACTTGTTTTCCTCTTGATATCTTTCATGGGGCCGAGAATTTTTATCTTGCTGGTCTGCCTGCTGAGCTGGTCAGTGTTGTGGATTTGCCTCCTGCGTCCCGGTTCAGTATTATCCTGGTTAAACGAGCCAGCATTCGTTTTGGCAAGTTAGATGATGAGCAGAAAAACCGTCTTAAATATTTTATCAATACCATGACCACAGGTAGTTGTTGACGTCTTGATGTATCGGAAAATTAAAGTTTCTGTGGGAATTGTTCTTATGAGGTAAATGTTGAATATCGAATGTCGAAGTAAATGACAAAAACTGTTTATTTGCAT
>CAZHPX010000233.1:0-3058 GCA_964534785.1 uncultured Desulfobulbaceae bacterium
TTAACGGCACAAAAATCCAATGATACAGTGCTGTCAGGGCAAACTGGGCTCGAGTCCAGCTCACCATGGCAAGATCAACATTCTCAATCATTCCTGTTTTCCTCCTTTTGTGTAAGTGTTTGAATTTCAGGTTAAAAATTTAACAGACAATGAAAATAAAACAACCAGCAGGATGCAGGTTAATTTATTGCTATTTAGAATAATGCCCTGCGGGCAAAAAGCTTCGGTGCTAACAGGAACTATTATTACAAAAACTTTAATTTTCCGGTACATTAAAATTCAAAACCAACCCAGAAATCGGAAAAAATGACATTTCCGAACAGGATCATAGAAACCGCAGCAAAGTTTTTTCACTCAAAGGGTCTCTGCCTGACTGCATGCAGACCAGGGGAATCTGCCCCTGTTGATGATAGGGATTCATGCTCATCATCTGAAACCAGAAATCCAGAATGAGCAACACATGCCCCATCCTTGACCAGATCGGCAAAAGTTACCCCGGCAAGGGTTTCCCGCAACTGGTCACAGGCCCCCACCCAGACCCGGTGTACAGCACAGTTATAACTTATTTTACAGCCTCCCGGTCTGGCAACACAGTTATTGAGATATATCTCACCTATCATGGTCTCAACCACTTCAAGCATGGTTATCTCTTCTGGTGGCTTGATAAGAACAAAACCTCCCCCTGCCCCCTGCCTGATTTCAATAAAACCGGCTCTGGCAAGTTCCCTGGCAATTTTTGCCAGAAAATGGCCGGGAATATCTGCCTGTTCAGCTATCTCCCGTCGGCATGTTAAAACAAATACTCCTTTGCCGGCAAGATATACCATACAGCGGATGGCATATTCTGTTGCCCGTGTTATACGCATTGATTATCCATTTTGAAGACATATAGGATTACATTTGTTTTATATAAAGTAAAATGAGAATGATTGTCAATAAAAAAATACAAACATTCAAACCGCGGCTCCGGCACTCACCGGCTTATTCAGTCTGTTCCTCCCCTGACCGGTGAGTGCCGGAAGAGCAACCGATGAAAGGTGACACCGCACTGGTGTCACCAGGGAGAGGAGCGGTGTCACCAGGGTAAAAAAACAAACATACTCATCTCTCCCACGACCAGAACAGATCAACCCCTGTTTCTTCTGCACTGGACTCTGTTTCCACAGAAAGGCCCCAGTTAATATCATAACGGGCTCTGAAGGTACCAGGGGAATCGGTTAAATTCTTACCATAACTTATATAGAGTCCATCGGCTATTTCCCTGCCAACCACAAGGGCGAAACCACCGCCATTACCGCTGCCTGCCAGGTTGATATCCAGACCGGTAAATTCTTCAAGTTCATCGGTGATCTTGCCGCCTGTCCATTTACCAAGGCTTGCCGCTGCTGCTTTAAGCATGGCACCCTCTCCGCCCCCGCCGCCTGCTGACATCTTTTTGCCGGTCACAATATAAGATAGAATATCGGCGTTATCCATGGGCGGGGTTGAAAAAAGATCAAATTCCATGCGGGAGGCTGTTCCTGTAATTAAAACTCCCACCTCCTTACCGGAAACCTTCCTTTCAGCCCTGATATCAAGGCCGGGATTGGCCACCCCTCCTCCCTGGTAGAAAATCAAGCCTCTGCTGATCTCAAGCTCCGCATCAGAAAAAATAAATATTCCCTCATGTAACTTCAGACTTCCAAATGCCGTAACCACCTTACCGGGACTGCCGACAACCCCCAGGCGGCCATCAAGATGCCCATGAAGACCAAAGGCATCTATTTTCACATCTTCACCAAGAATAACAGCAATATCAAAAGACAAAGGCAGATTGGTTTTCTGCTGTTTTTGCCCCTTATAATCAATCACCACCACATCTGCTGATCCTGCAACCACTCCCCTTTGAAATTCTTCCGGGGCAATATAGGCCATGGGAACCGTAATCACACCGCGCATGGAGATACCGTCTTTATTATTATATAACAAACGAATATCAGGACTTATCTCTGCCTGATATTCATCCAGGTTGACAATCTTGAACCTCTCACCATGGATACTGATATCTGCCAGCCACTGGTTGTCATGAGTATGGTTAATTTCCCCGGCCGCAGTTATCATGCCTTCCCCTGAAGCAGCCAGGATCTCCACAGTATTGTTTCTGCCGTCTCCGGCAAGAGAAAACTCAAGCCGATTCATGGAAATATTTACAGCCGGAACAAGAATTTCCCCGTCGTCAAGGGAAAAATCTCCATGAACAACCGGGGCAGCGACTGTCCCTGACAACCTGGCATTACCATCAAATCCGCCGATACCGATCACCATATAACCACTCAACGGAGTAAGAAAAGATATATCGGATATAACCGCTTCCAGATTACCGCTCAGAATCATCTCCGCCGGCTGGTATTCTGAAAAATCTATATTTCCCACCACAGCATTCAGTTCACCTTTACTGCCATCCTCAAATATGCTCAAAGCAGTGATTTTAGCCTCACCGTCGCCAATGTTTATGGCAACATTATTTTCAGGCCAACTCCATTTCCGGACTTTGCCGCCTTCCTCTTCTCCGGTAAGGACAAGATCAGGCAGAGAAACAACAAGCTCAGCCTGATCCAGAACAGCACCAGCTCCCCTCGCCGTTAAACATGCCGTAACAATACCGTCAAGCCGAGAAACAGCAAAACCCCATTCCTTAAGCAGTTGCAGGGAAAAATTATCCAACCCGCTTTTTATATACCAGCCGCTTTCTTTCTCCCATCCTCCATCAAGAGAAAAAAGCATCTGCCCATGGCCAAGCAAAAAATCTGCAACTCCTGCCTGTTGTCCGCCAATTCTCAAGACAGCGGGGTGTTCTGTCTGCCATTTGCCAAACCGTTCGGATGAAAAGTTGAGCATATCCAGCTCCCCCTGCCATTGCTTATCTCTCAGTCCTCCGGTAAAACCAAGATCAAGCCTGCCCAGATCAGCGACAGCCGCCATGACAAGGGTATGTTCTTCCTGATCCCCCGTCAGGTTAACCTGTACCTGATCAATATATTCACCTGCAGCATTAATCCCGCTCCCTTTTATCTCTGCC
>CAZHPX010000234.1:0-3056 GCA_964534785.1 uncultured Desulfobulbaceae bacterium
GGTTATGGCTCTTCGTCCCGGTGTCCAGGGGGCAAGTGAAATAGTTGGCGAGTATCGGCAGGACAAAACCCATGTTTTTGAATACCTGCGTCGTAACTCATATATTCCCCACGGACATTTTGCCGCCAATATGGGGCATGATGCCATCCGTTATCGTACCTCCGAGTTGAGCCATACGGACATGCACGGCTTGCGGCATCTTTATTATCAGCGGGTTTTTGTGAGTTTGGCTGAACAGCTTGGTCTGGATATTGATATAAGACGGCGAACATTAGGAGTTGAAGAGCTGGAACAGTTAAGGCTTGGCATTATCGCCGCTTTGGCAGATAACCTTAAAACAATCCATCCCACCACCCTCTGGGGCTGGAATTTCGGTTATGATTTTTCCGGCTCCGGCTACCGGCTCCACGCTTCCCACCAGATGATTCATCAGCAATATGCTATGATTCCGCAAACGATTGATTCTCTTGACGGAGAGGAAATTGACTGTTATGGCTGTGGTGATATGGTAGCGGATGTGATTGCAGCTTACAGAAAAGATTATGATCGTGATTTTTTCGATGATTATCTCTCGGCAATCAGGGGTAACACCAGGATGGACGGGAACAGGGAACTTCTTGCTGAACTGATTGTCCATGAAAATAAATCAGTGATCTTGTTTGTTCCCAAGGCCCAGGTTTCACAATGGGAATTACAAATCATGGTCATTGCTGATGCCGACAACCAACCGGTTGGCAACATTGTTGAAGCTGATTCAGCGGTTCGCAACGATATTGATCAGGCCATATTGATGGCTCAGAAAATCTATGCCGGTCTTGGAGCCGGAATGGTTACTTCCATTGAATATCCCAAACGACTGGGACTTGAAAACGGCCAGAGACTAATTTATGCTTTTCTCCCCAAACTTCCCTGGTCCATGGGAGGTTTCAGTGAAGCCCAGCAAAGGTATATATGTGGTCATTTTCCTGAAGATTTTGCCAGGGCATGCTTGTTTCAGGTGACAGAATAACAGCTTGGACATACTATAAGGTTACAGGGCGGTGAACCCGGAACTCTAAATCCTAAGAAAGGAATTTTATATGAAAAAAGGATATTTTGGGCAGTGGGGGGGGGCGTTTATTCCGGAAGTCCTCCATGCTACTTTTGTTGAGCTGAACCAAGCCTATGAACAGGCGAGGAACGATCCAGCCTTCTGGCGGGAATACCTTGATTTAATGGGTAATTATTCGTGTCGGCCTACGCCGCTTACCTTTGCCGGAAACCTTAGCGATAAGCTTGGTGGAGCCAGGATTTATATTAAACGGGAAGATCTTAATCATACCGGTGCTCATAAGGCCAATAATGTGATGGGGCAGGGGCTGCTGGTCAGGAAGATGGGCAAGAAGCGGGTTATTGCCGAGACCGGAGCTGGCCAGCACGGGGTGGCAACTGCCACCATGGCTGCCCGTTTTAGTTTTGAATGTACTATCTATATGGGGGAGGAAGATGTTGCCCGGCAAAGACCCAATGTCTTCTGGATGGAAAAACTGGGTGCGAAGGTGGTACCGGTCAGAGATGGGGATAAAACTCTGAAAGATGCAATTAATGAGGCGTTTCGTGACTGGGTAACCAGTATGGACGATACCCATTATGTGTTGGGAACTGCCTGCGGGCCGCATCCGTTTCCGGAGATGGTTGCCTGGTTTCAGTCAATCATAGGCATAGAGGCACGGAAACAGATTATAAGCCAACATGGAAAGATGCCGTCCCGGATCTACGCCTGTGTGGGGGGGGGCTCAAATGCCATGGGAATATTTCAGGGGTTTCTTGATGAAAAAGAGGTTGAACTGGTCGGGGTTGAGGCTGGCGGCAAAGGGATTGACAGTGACCAGCATGCAGCACGGATGAAAGGTGAAAGGGCTGTCCCCGGAGTAGCTCAAGGTTATAAAACCATGTTTCTCCAGGATGAAGACGGCCAGATGCTTGATACTCACTCCATTGCCGCCGGTCTTGATTATGTCGGTATTTCTCCGATTCTTGCTGATCTTGGCGAAAAGGGGAGGGTTCGTTTTGAAACTGCCCTGGATAATGAAGTCCTGGAAGCCTTGACCATGGTCATGCGTACAGAGGGAATAATCCCCGCTCTGGAACCTTCCCATGCCTTTGTTCAGGCCATTAAGGAGACGCCTGCCATGGGACGCGATGAAGCTGTTATCGTGAATATGTCGGGCCGGGGAGATAAGGATATTTTCACCATCGCTCATGCCTTTTCCGATCCGTCCTGGCAGGAATTTATTATCAGTCGGGCCCATGAGTACCAAAAGTACAAAAAATAATTGTATTTTGGTAAATGTTCGAATCGCGGTGCTGACTCACAGCCAACTGGCCGGGGAAAGAGCTGGTCGTGGTAAAATAAACTTCAGACTACCGCTTATACCGCTTAAAACAGGCAGGGGTAAGCGGTTGGTGTGTATGTAATTGTCAGCCAGATTTTAAGCCAGAGATTCGAGCATACTCAAAAACTCTGTAGCAGTGTATGCTGGGATTTTGGATTTTTTAAAGTCCTTAATATTTCCTGTGATAATATACTCTGCTCCTACACATCTTGCTGCTTCATGCAAAACTGAATTTTCAAAGTCGGAGAATTTTGATTTTAACGCATTTTCAATAACTAACCGATTAACTGAAGCTATCTCAAATAGTGCCATTATAGAATTAATGCTATCAATGGCTTTTTCTTTGTCGAGGTACTTTGACAAGAGATAGTGAATTGTTGTTACCGTAGTGGCACAGAGAAATCCGTTGATTTCTGAATGTTCTACTTTGGACATTAAATATGAAGCATGTTCAGAAAAAGGCCTGCGATCTAGAAGAACATCTATAACGATATTGGTATCAAAAAGCACTTTCATAAATATTTTTCTTCGAGATAGTTTTTGTAGTCTTTCTCTGAAAATTCAGAATGTTTTAAAACGCCTTTCAAAGATTGGACAGTTGGTGTGATGGAGCAACTGTTTTTTAATTTTTCGTTTTTAATAATTACGAAAAGGTCAGAAACAATTTTTGAGATTGATTTG
>CAZHPX010000235.1:0-3052 GCA_964534785.1 uncultured Desulfobulbaceae bacterium
CCAGTCACCAATACTCATGGCAATAACTACTCCCGCAAGGGCAAATATATATTCATATGCGGTTGTTTCTATATCAAGGACAATAACTTTTCGAGCAATGGCCATCAGAGCGGTGGCCATGACAATCCGAACATGAATAACATCATCCCGCAGGTAAATAATAATATTAATCAGAATTTCAATGGCGATAAGCACAGCCAGAAAAGCTCCGAACAACGCCAGCATATCGGTAATAGTCAGTAACATGAACGGTGGCACCATCAACCTTTGATAAAAAACCAGGACAACATCAGCCACACCCCAGAAAATTACCAGAGTCATTAATACGGCCAGACATCTGACTGATATATGAACAAGCTTTCGTATTACTTGAATTAAAGGTTCATTTGGGTTGGCGAGATCATCCATTTCTCTTTTCTCCTGCTATATTGATAAATAGTTGTGACAATATTGCCCGATTGTTGATTTTTTACTCTTAAATAACACGGCTGCCCATTCATTATAATGTTCTCCACTTAGGAGTTGTTATGGAATAAACATTCCTACGAGCCTGTTACTTCACCATTATCGCTTGCCTGTTGTCTTTAGGGCAGATTCATGTTATGGGCTGATATCCTTATCAGCCCGTTGACAATCTTCTGCTGTAACTGCTTACGCTTTTGATTTTGGAGTCTTGATGAAACATACAATTACATTTCTTCCCGATAATATCAACATAACCGTTGAACATGGGGAAAATTTACTGAATGCCGCTGCCGAAGCCGGAGTTTATGTCCATGCTTATTGCGGCGGGGACGGAGTCTGCGGAAAATGTAGAGTCAAGGTTGAAAAAGGCGAAGTCACTACCCAGAAATCGGCTATGAAACAGGAGGACTGGGATCAGGGGTTCCGTCTCACCTGTCTTTCTTCGGTGGAGTCAGATCTGAGAGTATCTATTCCTGAAGAAACAACCAGAAGCGGCAAAATCCTGAAAAGAAAGCCCAAGACCACCCGCACCATTTCCGCCCGCTCCCTGGATGCCCTGACAGGGCAATGGGAAGTCGATCCACCCATCAGCAAGCTCTACCTGGAGCTTGATCCTCCCACCATGGATGATAACATTTCCGATATCCAGCGGATTATTCGCGGTATCAAACAGGTCATGCCCGATCCGCGGGAACCGGCATACGACCATCCTGAACTGCTTATCCATCTTCCCAAAACCCTGCGGGAAGCGGATTGGAAGGTAACTCTTTTGCTGCTAAGGGGAAAATACAAGGGTGAATCATTTCGGATTATAGATGTTGAACCCGGAGACACCACTGGCAGGCTCTTTGGTCTTGCCGTGGATATCGGCACCACCACCTGTTCAGGGGTTCTCATTGACCTTAACACTGGCAAGGTAATTGCTGAGGCTTCCGGTTATAACGGACAGATCAGTTATGGTGAAGATGTCATCTCAAGGATTGTCTACGCAGCCAGGCCTGACGGTCTGGTGACTCTCCAGAGAAAAGTAACAAAAACCATCAACACTATAATAGAAGATATCTGCCGTGAGCTGATAATCAGCCCATCTGATATCAGCTATATCATGGCTGCCGGAAATACGGTCATGTCCCATCTTCTCCTCGGACTCGATCCTAAATATATTCGCGAGTCTCCTTATGTACCTGCAGTGAGCCGTTTCCCTCTGACCGGGGCGGCAGCCCTGGGAATCCAGGCCCATCCCAGTGTCCGTCTATATCTTTACCCATGTATCGCCTCTTATGTGGGCGGGGACATTGTCTCTGGTGTCCATGCCTGCCAGATGGCAAAATCGGACAAGATCAGTCTTTTCATTGACATCGGTACCAACGGCGAAATAGTGGTCGGTAACAACGAGTGGATGGTCTGTGCCGCCTGCTCTGCCGGACCGGCATTTGAAGGCGGGGGAATCCGTTATGGAATGCGGGCATCATCTGGAGCAATTGAAAAATTTCAAATCCACCCCCAGACCTTTGAACCGATGATTGTCACCGTCGGGCGAATCAAGCCATCCGGTATCTGCGGTTCCGGACTTATCGCCATTGTTGCAGAACTGCTTGAAGCAGGAGTGGTTGACCAGCAGGGGAAATTCAACCGCAAACTTGATACAGAGAGAATCAGGGAAGAGCGGGACGGCTGGGAATATGTACTCGCCTGGGGCGACACCTCCCTGATAGGTGAAGATATTGTTATTACCGAGGTTGATATTGACAACCTGATCCGGGCAAAAGGTGCCATGTATGCCGGTTACCAGACCCTGCTTGATTCGGTGGGGTTGTCTTTTGAGGCCCTTGACCGGGTTATCATGGCCGGTAACTTCGGAGCATATATCGACCTTGAAAAGGCAATTTTTATTGGTTTACTCCCCGATGTTTCCCGGGATAAATTTTATTATATCGGTAACGCCTCTATGCTGGGTTGCCAGATAAGCCTTACCAATACCGAACGGTTTCGGGAGAGAATCAAGGTAAGAGAGTTGATAACCAACATGGAACTTGCCGAAAACCAGGAATTCATGTCATATTATATGGCATCCCTGTTTCTGCCCCACACCGATATGAGTCTTTTCCCGACGGTGGCCAGGCTGCTGGCTGATCGGGATTGAATGTAACCTGTTCATAATGTAAGTGATCATGGGGACGCTGCCCCTGAAGTCTCACATGCTCTGCACCTGTAACTGGTCGGGATCACTCAATTTGGACAAACACGATAGTAAATATTCGGCTTATGCTGAAGTACTACCAAAACCACTGCATTGTGAACATAATGCCCTACGGGCAGATATTCTCCCGATATATATAAAAACAGCGTGGTAAACCATTACTTACATTGCACGCCGGAACCGGAGCTTTAGCCCCGATAGGCACTTCTGCGGGGCTAAAGCCCCGGTTCCATCGGTATTCGAAGTCTACGCTATCTGCCTCTTAGTTCCCGGTGACATGATGCCTTTCGGGCAGAAGTTAGCATTTGTCAACAACTGACAACCTACCGCTCTGCGGTGGGATTCGGAGGCGGCATGTGCAAAGACAAGGCATGCCTTGTCTCTACG
>CAZHPX010000236.1:0-3039 GCA_964534785.1 uncultured Desulfobulbaceae bacterium
CCATGGAGGCCATGCAGGAAGGGTATGATGGCAGCGGTCTCGGCCTGCTCCTGCGGGGTGTCAGCTTTGTCGATTTTAATTATAATAAGGAAAAACAGGTTATTCTCTCCGGCATAGCCCACACCGAAAAAGCCCTGTACCGGATGGACAGGTACATGGAAGAACGGGGCTTTGTCCAGAAATATGACCATGAGTTCACGGTCAGGCCTGAGCTTGTTGAGGCAAAGGATCGTTTCAAGTATGTGGTCAGGGTTTATCGTAGACCTGCCGGGATGGATCAGACCGAACTTGAGGATTATTTTCTCGCTACCAAGCTGGAACTACGACACGATGGTGAAAACCATGGCGGTGATTTGACGGTTTTTTCGTTATGGCCTGATGTTATTACCATCAAGGAGGTCGGTTGGCCCCTTGAAATCGGTGATGCCCTGGCTCTTAATGATAACCGGATCATAGCGAGAGTGGTCATGGCCCAGGGTCGGCAGAATACCAATTACGGAATCAATCTCTATGCCTGTCATCCATTTTTCATCCAGGGAATTGCCACCATGACCAATGGTGAGAATACCGCCTTCACTCCGATCAAGGAATGGTTGGAGGGGAAAAACATTCCTGGCTATACCGGCTATCAGAGTGATTCGGAAGTGTTTGCCCATACCCTCCATTATGTGATTAGAAAACTGAAACTCCCTTTGCAGGCATACAAGCATGTTATTACTCCGCTCAGCACCCTGGATTTGAATACTCATCCCCAGGGAGAGTTTCTCAAAGGGCTGAAAGTGGCGTGTCGGCGGTTGATTATTGATGGTCCCAATGCGATTATTGGAACCCTGCCCGATGAAACCTGTATGCTGGTCATGGATGCCAAAAAGATGCGGCCTGCCACAGTGGGTGGCAAGCCTGGAACCTGGGCAATCGCATCCGAGATGTGCGGGGTGCAGGCCATGGTACCCGATCGTGATCCTGCCCTTGATTTTCAACCCATGCGTGAGCATACCGTTATTATTCCACCTGATCGCAAGGAACTTACCATATGGACTCAGTTCGATCCGTTTACACATCTCCAGGCAGCTTAACTTACAGCGATCTGCCCTGGATCATCCAGCACCGTGAAGACCGTTGTACGCTATGCGGTCAGTGTACTTCTGTCTGCCCGGTCAACGCCATATATCTTACCTACAGACGACAACGGGTTCCCAAGCTTGATGTTCTTCGCAAGAAGCGGGGCAACGAGTTCCGTCATTTTGTCGGTATTCGCCAGCATACCAGTATCGAGAAAAAATGTATTGGCTGCGGGATGTGTTCCTCGGTCTGTCCCAATGAGGCCATTGGCCCTGTCCCGAATTTCAACGAACATCGTACAGTTTTTCATCAGCACCAGAAAGGGGATGCCGGGAAACGGGGCGGCCGCCGCAACAAGACCGGGCCGACCATCCTTGACCGGATAGCCTTTAATCGTATTTCCATGCTCACCGACCCCGCCCTTGATGCCGGTCGTCATGAGTTTAACTTAAACACCATTCTTGGTCGGATTCTTCCTCCGGAAGAGTATTTGCGTCGCCATGCAAAGGGAGAATGGATCCCCCCGATCAGGGAAATTTTCCCCTTTGTTATCGGCTCCATGTCCTTTGGGGCTCTGTCGCCGAATATGTGGCTGGGACTGCTCCAGGGAGTTGCCTATTGCAACGAGGTTCTGGGGATTCCGGTGGTCATGGCAACTGGTGAAGGCGGTTGTCCGCCCTGGGTTCTGAAAAGTCCGTTTCTTAAATATATCATTCTCCAGATTGCCTCCGGTTATTTCGGCTGGGATGAAATTATCCGGGCCATTCCAGAGATGCAGTGTGACCCTGCCGCCATTGAGATTAAATATGGTCAGGGAGCCAAGCCTGGTGACGGCGGCCTGTTGATGTGGTTCAAGGTCTCCAAACTCATTGCCAGGTTACGGGGGGTGCCGGAAGGGGTTGACCTGCCCTCGCCGCCGGTTCATCAGACCCTTTATTCCATTGAAGAAAGTGTCATGAAGATGATCCAGACCATGTCCATGGCCTTTGGTTTCCGGGTGCCGGTTTATCCGAAAATATCCGGTTCTACTTCTGCCAAATCCGTGCTTAATAATCTTGTTCGCAACCCTTATGCCTCGGCTTTGCTCATAGATGGAATTGATGGTGGTACCGGGGCTGCCTATAATGTCTCCATGGATGCCACCGGCCATCCCATTGCCTCAAACTTAAGGGAATGTTATCTTGATCTGGTTGCCCAGGGGCGGCAGAATGAAATTCCTCTCTTTGCCGGTGGCGGAGTGGGCAAGAACGGTAATGTCACCCAGAACGGTATGGCCCTGATCATGCTTGGTGCTTCCGGTGTTCATATCGGCAAGTACATCATGCAGGCCTGTGCCGGTTGTCTTGGCAATGAAATGGGGCGTTGTAATGTCTGTAATGTCGGTATCTGCCCCAAGGGGATTACCTCCCAGAATGCCAAATTGTATCGTCGCCTTAACCCCGATGATGTTGCCCAGCGGGTTGCTGATACTTTTTTGGCAATCCGTACCGAGATGAAAAAGATCATGGCTCCCCTTGGCCGTTCTCAGAGCCTGCCCATCGGCATGGCTGATGCCCTTGGCATTGATGATGCCGCCGCCGCAGAACGGCTGCAGATTAAATATATCTGCTGATACCGGTGTCAGAGGCCAGAAGCCAGATGACATAAGCTGGCTGACACTGAAGCTCGAAATTCAAAACCCGAAACCAACAGATGAGTGTGCAAGAAAAAACAACAATAACCGTCCGTGGTAAAGATGAAAATGGTCTGAGGTTGACCTCCAAGGTCTTTGAAGAGGAGGTTCGTGGTGCGGCAGAGGGTGCTGATGAGCTGATTCTTGAATCTTTTGGCCAGCATAATATTGGTCTGCGTCTTGGCAGTAAGGATTCTCCCTTGACTCTTCGGGTTCATGGGCCGGTCGGGCAGCGATTGGGCTGTATGGGGATGGCAGGGCTGTCGATTATCTGTGACGGGGCTGCCTCTGATGATGTTGGCTAT
>CAZHPX010000237.1:0-3032 GCA_964534785.1 uncultured Desulfobulbaceae bacterium
ACGGGCAAAGAAGAGAGCTTTGGCATTTTGTCGTAACTGAACAAGATAAATAGATGATATTCTGCCTGCCAGCCTGGCGTTATCCGGCCATTTCCGCAGGGCCTCCTCGTAAACCATGACCGCTTTTTCAAGCTTATCCTGACTCTCTAACTTGTGCCCCTTGTTAATCAATTCTCTTGCCTCAACCACTATCAGGGGAATATTTTCCTGCTGCTGAATAAGAAGAGCTTCCTGGGCTACAGCTTCCAGGTCAGCCTCAAAGGCGAGGTTATCCTCGGCTCGTTCCGGCCAGAAAAATTCTTGACCACCTGGGAGAATAACTATGGTATTGAACCGCTCTTCCTTCTGTAATCCTTTCAAGTTAAGAATAATATCAAGGGCAAAATCCCAGGGTACATCGTTTAAAGCCAGGGTAAGGGAACCTGATACTGCCTCATGGACAACAATATTCTGACCGCTGACCTCCCGCAGCAATCTAAAAACATTGTGAAGATCAATCTTAAAAAAATCAACAGTTATTCGTTCCTTTCCATAACCTCCAAAAGCAAAAGCGTCCTGCCTGAAGCCGGCAGCATTAATCCCGCCGACTTGAGCTGCCTGCTCAAGAGGATCGATTTCAGGCAACTGACTCACAATATTTTTCTTATCAGCTATTAATGAACTTATTTCATCTTTTTGTTTCGACTCTATGACTCCCGACTCCTCATCACGACCTGCCACCGGAGGAATATCTGCTGCCAGTCTTTTATTTCCAACAGCAGCAATGGAAACCAGGATGTCATTACCCTGCTCAAGAACAGAAAATGGCCTGGATTCATCCAGTGTAAATATAAACCTGGTCAGGGCAGGCATTATACTGTTGATCCGTTTGCTGCTGAAGGTAACCCCGCTCTCTGCCGGCATGCTGAGAGAAACTCCCCCGTCAAGCTTGCTATCAGCAACATCAACAACAATGCGTGCAGGTTTGAACAATTCATAGGCCGTATAAACCGGAGCATTGTTTCCCTTCATGGTTACCTGTAGTGAACCATCAGCATAGACAGTTTCAATACCTGATATGATATTAGTTTCTCCGCTTGCAGAGTACCCTGCAGACAGACCGCCTAAAAGAAGAAACACAGTCGTCCACAGGAAGACAAGACATGTCACCCGTCCCCTGCAATTAAATTTCGACCTGAACCCTTCAGGTTTCAGATTTAAAGTCAAAAAATACATTATTGTTCTCCCTCTTTATTCAAACGCATAACTATCGTATTTTTTATCTCTTTACCGGCACGGGTCCGGGCAGTTTCAACTATCAATACCTTGTTGGCAGTAATTTCCGAAACAACACCCCGCCTGCCGATGGGTACTCCTTCGCTCAGCATATATCCCCTGCCGGTAACATCTTCAACCATGGCAACCCCACCCCGCTGATCACCTTTAAGTATGGCAACAAGGGTCAACTGACCCGGCTCAAACTGACGCATCCCGGTAAGTGCCATATAGTCATCGTTAACAATCTCATCAGGGTCAAAAATTTTAGTCACCACCTCTTCCGTAATGAACGGTACAAATGGGTCTGGCCTTCCCTCCATAATATACTCGAAGGTTGTTGCGGTTTTCTCTATACCTATGGCAGAGGACGACTCAACCAGACCAGAAATTTCTTTATTATCAACTGCCGCACCAACACTGGTGCCCCCAACCGCCCAGACAGTGACAAACAACAATCCCGCAATCCCATAGAGTTTTTTGTTCCTTTTATATTCAGACTGCATGACAACCCATTCCCGGCAAAATTAAATTTTATTTTTTTCCCTGTTCACTTGGCAGCTTGACATTGGTAAAACGATAAGTCATAAGGCGGCATGTGGAATTAAGCAGCATTTCACCACCCTCTTTTTTGGGTGAACCCATTTTTATATTGTTCACCGAAACAATCCGGTCAAGCCTGCTTATCTGGTCAAGAAAAATACCCATATTGTGGTATGGTCCACGGATGGAAATATCTACAGGGATTTCGGCATAAAAGTCTCTTGGTATCTCCGTGCCTGGTTTAAAGGTGAGAAAATCCAAACCTGCCCTTTTGCCGAGATCAGAGATATTGCGAAGCAGAGCCGGAATCTCACTGGTTTTAGGAAGCACCACAGCCGCAAGTTCAAACGCTTTTCTCGTTTCTGCAACTTCTCTCTCAACTCTTGGCAAATCGGCAGCAGCTTTCTGGGCCTTGAGTAAATCTGCCCGGGCCGCAACAATCTGCTGCTCCTGGCCGGTAATTTTTTCTATCCCCGGCTTGTAGGAAAGCAGATAAAACAGAGCAGCCGGCACAACGACAGCGGCAATGATAATTATTATCTTCATCTTCCCTTCAAGAGGAATATACTTCTCCTCAAGAAAGGTATCAAAACTATTGGTGGATATGGTGGAAGCCATGTCTGGATAACTCGCTATTTTTATTCAGTAACTTGTTCCTTGTCCGGCATACCGACAGTGCAGGACAAGGAAAATGATTTAAGGTCCCGCCCGGCATAAGCCTTGAGAGATGCATTGGCGAGAGTAACACTCTTTATATATGGCGATTGTTTCAGATCTTCCATAAAGCCGGCAATAGTCAGATTGTCCAGAGCCATCCCTGATAACTTCAGACTGCTGCCCTGTTGTGCCAGCGAACTCAACCACATTCGCTGGTTAGGGATTATCCTGGCCACCTCATCAAGAACATGGACAGTCAGAGATGATTCAACTTTTAACTTATCAATAATCCCTATCTGGGTTTCAAGAAGTGCTTTATCCTGTTCCAGCTTTTTCATCCGGGCAAGGGTTTTCTCGTGCAGGGCGATTTTCGCTTTTACCCCGACAAGTTCCTTTTGCAATTTATCAGTTTCACCTGACTGCTGCCCGGAAAATAGAGCCAGAACACCGAGAAAGCAGATAAAACAGATCGCAAAGATAATAATCTCTTTTCTCGCCTTGAGCCTATGCCTGATCTCGCGAACAGGAAGTAAATTTATGCGTACCATAATCTTAAAAGTCAGCCGGTCTGATGGCCA
>CAZHPX010000238.1:0-3017 GCA_964534785.1 uncultured Desulfobulbaceae bacterium
CATCCATGGCTGTCTTGCCAATAATAATTGCCCCGGCATCATGGAGTTTTTCAATCACGGTTGCATTATAAGGGGGAACAAACCCTTTTAAAATCTTTGAGCCACAGGTAGTGGGCATTTCCATGGTGCAGAGTACATCCTTGACAGAAATCGGAATGCCATGAAGAACCCCTGTTTTTTCCTGTTTGTCAGCCTGCCGAGCCGCCCTCAATGCCCCTTCCTTATCAAGATGAAGAAAAGCTTTAACCTTATCTTCAACTGCGTCTATTCTGGCAAAAACAGACTCAACCAGCTCGACCGAACTCACATCTTTACTGATAATCCTTTTCCTTGCCTCACTAAGTGTCATATCAAACATCTATATATACTCCTCTATCCAATGACCTTGGGAACCACAAAGGATTCACTGTTTTGTTTTGCCGATCCGATTAACGCCTTTTCTCTTTGCAGAGATTCACGAACCTTATCTTCACGAAAAGAATTGACCAGATCATGGGGATGGGTAGTAACAGCGGCCCCACTGGTATCCAACTCATCAAGTTTGGCGACATATTGAAGTATTTCATCAAGTTGACTAACCATCTCTTCGACCTCGCCAACGGATAAATCAAGATTGGCAAGCTTTGCAGCCTGTTCTACTTCTTCTCTGACTATTTTCATATCTTAACCGGGGAGCAGGATTATATTTTGGTAAATTATTTTAATTGGCAGAAAATCAACAGTAATAAAACACAACCATAACCATATGGCAACAAGATACAAGCTGCGAGCTTTTAGGTTTCCTCGTCACACCGCTCTGCGGTGTGACGCTCTCTCAGGCTCCGGCACTCACCAGTCCATTCAACCCTGTTCTTCCAATAGCCGGTGAGTGCCGGATGCTACATCCTACCTCTCTATCCGCGGAGCGGAAAGTAGAAGGTACCACCGCAGAGCGGTGGTACCAGGAGCGAACTTCTCGTTCCGGCGAAAATGGAGAAAAAGGGAACATGTCTATGGTTACGCATACATTCCCACGCAGAGCGTGGGAACGAGAGGGAACACAACCATAACCATATGGCAACAAGATACAAGCTTGTAGCCTTTAGCTTGCACATCGGGGGTTCCCCCCAGATATAAACGATTTCTTTGACTATCGTAACAAATGTTTACGAAAACGGTTGAAACACACCTCTATTTAGAGTACTTTAAAAACGAAAGAGAGGTGTGTTTTATCATGTTTGAAAGAGATGCTGTGCAATATTTATCACAATGGCTTGATAGAAAGAGGAGGAAACCTTTAGTCATCAGGGGTGCCAGGCAGGTTGGCAAATCTACGCTGGTCAGGTTGTTTGCTGAGTCGGCAAACTTGTCTCTCCATGAAATAAATCTGGAAAGACATCTTTTTCTGGATGATATTTTCAAGTCACTGGATATGACAATCATTATCAGGGAACTTGAGGCTCTTGCTGGCAGCCCTGTCAACACGCCGGAATCCTGTCTTTTTTTAGATGAAGTCCAGGCCACTCCCCATGCTCTACAGGCATTGCGTTATTTTTATGAGGAGTATCCTGAGTTACCTGTTATTGCTGCCGGCTCACTTCTTGAGTTCACTTTGTCAGATCTGTCATTTTCCATGCCTGTTGGACGAGTTGAATATTTTCATCTTTACCCGCTCACTTTTCGAGAATTTATATCTGTTACCAAACCAGCGTCATTGTCTTATCTCGACACTCTTTCCCCATTAACTGACGAAATTCCAAGTGCTGCCCATCAACAACTTTTGAAAAAATTACGGGAATACTTCTTTGTTGGTGGATTGCCTGAAGCGGTGCAGGTTTTTGATGATGGAGAATCGCTTCAGGAAGTCTCGGCTGTCCATCGGTCAATTATATCTACCTATCAGGATGATTTTAGTAAATATACCAGGCAAAATGATCTGTTTCTTATCCAGAAAATACTCAACTGCATTCCAAAATCCCTCGGCCAAAAGATTAAATATACCAATATTTCCAGGGATGATCGTGCAGCCCAAGTCAAAAAAAGTATATCTTTACTTGCCAAAGCCAGAATATGTCATCAGGTGAAACATAGCCATTGTACCGGTCTTCCCCTGGCTGCTGAAAGTTCAGAAACTGTATACAAACTGATCTTTATGGATATTGGTCTGGTCAATCATATCTGTGGCTGTGACTGGCGAACCATGGCTGCTTTTAATGACAGACAGCTTGTCAATGAGGGAGGGATTGCTGAGCAGTTTATTGGCCAGCATTTGATCGATATCTCAGGAGGTCTTGAACAGCCCTTATTGCATTACTGGTTACGGGAAAAAAAGAGCAGCAACGCTGAAGTGGATTATGTGATCGGTTCGGGAGGTCTTGTTTTACCCGTTGAGGTCAAGTCGGGTACCAGTGGATCGTTAAAATCACTGCAACAGTTTATTTACAGTAAAGGTGCAAACCTTGCCATTCGTTTTGACCTTAACCCACCAGCTATGCAACGAGTAGAGAACACCATAAGAACCGCCCATGGAAATCAGAAGGTAAGTTATACATTGCTGTCCCTGCCGTTATATGGTGTCCAGGAATTGGGTCGAATTGTACGGGATATTTTATATAATAACAGGAATTATTAGCACAGAAAACTTGACCCTATATTCCAACCTCACTTCGTAAGTGAAGTTGAGATATAGAACAAATCAATCTTTACACAACATGTCTGCCGACAAAACAGCTTCTGAAAAATATTCAACCAATTCAGAGTCAAACTGAGACCCTCCACAACGACGCAGCTCAGCAACCGCCTCTGTATAATTCATGTTTCGGCGGTAGTTACGACGGGAAGTCATGGCATCAAAGCTATCGGCAATGGTTATAACCTTAGTGAGAAGGCAAAGTTCTCCCTCACCTATTCCATCGGGGTAACCTCCACCATCCAACCGTTCATGGTGGTGAAGGATAATATCTTTTTCTTCATCCATAAAATCCAAAGGCTCGATTATGCTTGCCCCAACCTCTGGATGCTTTTTAATCAAATCCCAC
>CAZHPX010000239.1:0-3006 GCA_964534785.1 uncultured Desulfobulbaceae bacterium
AAATTGCATGGTTAGTGATCGAATTCAGCCTTTGAGCTCCATTGGTCCTCTTAATCCTGAAAAAGATAAAGAGAAAGAAAAAACAGATAACCCTGCCCGTCAGGATTATCTTAAAGGTCGGGAGATGTATACCGCCGGAAATTACAGTGAGGCTGCCATTGCATTTCATAATTCGTTAAAAGGATTTGAAGAGCAGGGCGATGATTTGGGGGTGGCCAACTGTTCAGACCGGATCGGGGATACCTGCATGATTATGGAAGAATATGGGATGGCTTTTGAAAATTATGAACGCTCTCTAATCATATGTAAAAAAGAAAAAGATTCTTTCTCCATCCTCTCATTGCATAAAAAGATGGCAGTGGTACTCAGAAAAATGGGTCGTCTTGACGAGTCCATGGTGTTGCTCTTTGATATGTTTGATCATTACCACTTGACCAATAACCCCGAAGGGTTAGTGAGCGTTTTGACGATTATGGCGGAGGTGTATATCGCCCAGGGAAAACTTGACAAGGCTGTTGATGCTTATCGGACAGTTTCCTCTATTCATAAGAATTTCAAGCATAAACGCCGTGCCGAAGAGTTTTCCAGGTTGGCTGATGACCTGGAACAGGAATAGTAAAGGATAAGTAAATATTCAAACATTTTCACATAGGGGGTTACAGTACCGGACTGGCTCCTGGCGGTAACCCGAATGTTTACAAGAATAAAGGAGAAATTTTAAGTGTTTACCGGTCTTGTGCAGGGGATTGGCGAGGTGTTGGAAAAACGCTCGGGGCGGGGGGGGATGGTCTTGACTCTTGAGGCTGATTTTGATCTCACTGATCCGGATGAAGGCGAGTCAATTGCGGTGAATGGTATCTGTTTGACCGCTCGTGATATAAGCGGTCGCAGGTTTTTAACAGATGTTTCGCCGGAAACCATTTTCCGTACTGGTTTATCTGATCTCAGTGTTGGCAGCCGGGTAAACCTTGAGAGGGCTCTGCGGCTCTCCGACCGGTTGGGCGGACATCTGGTCAGTGGTCATGTGGATACGGTTGCTGTGGTCAAGGAACGACGGCCTGCCGGTGATTTTACTTTATTTTCCTTTTCACTTGAGCAAAAGCTGCTCAGGTATGTTATTGAGAAAGGTTCAATAGCAATCAACGGAGTCAGCTTGACGGTGAACAGTTGTGATCATGACAGCTTTTCGGTTTCCATTATCCCCCATACCCTGAATGTGACCACCCTTGGCCTTTTGCAGGCTGGGGATCAGGTGAGTATTGAGGTCGATATAATTGGTAAGTATGTGGAAAAACTTCTTGCCGGTACGAATGGTCATGATGGCAGGAAAAGCAGGATTAACCCGGCCTTTCTTGCCAAACATGGTTTTTTCTAATATCCGGCACTCACCCATGCATTTGAGGGTAATTCTTAATCCGGGTGCTTATAAATGATTGAAAGTCAATCTTTCAAGCCGGTGAGTGCCGGATAACGAGGTATAATAATGGCTGTAAGCCCCATTGAAGATGTCATCAGGGATATTCAGGCTGGCAAAATGATTATTCTTGTTGATGACGAGGACCGCGAGAACGAGGGTGATCTCTGTATGGCGGCCGAGAAGGTGACTCCGGAGGCTGTAAATTTTATGGCAATCCATGGCCGGGGATTGATTTGCCTGGCCATGAGTCCGGATATTATCGAGCAGTTGGGGCTGCCCATGATGGTGCAGGATAACCAGTCGCCTTATGGGACAGGTTTTACAATCAGTATTGAGGCCAGGACAGGTGTCAGCACCGGTATTTCCGCGGCTGACCGGGCCCGCACCATAGAGGCTGCGGTTGATCGGGAGGCAGGCCCTAAAGACATTATCAGCCCTGGGCATGTCTTTCCTCTGCGGGCTCGCCAGGGCGGGGTTCTGGTTCGTACCGGCCAGACGGAAGGATCGGTTGATCTTGCCAGGTTGGCGGGGATGAGAACGGCCGGAATCATATGTGAGATTATGAAAGATGATGGGACAATGGCCCGCATGGGTGACCTGGAGGGGTTTGCAGAACTCCATGATCTCAAAATTGCCACTGTTGCTGATCTTGTTGCCTATCGGCTTCGTAAGGATACGCTGGTGCATCGGGCGGCTGAGGCTCGTCTGCCCACTGAACATGCCGGAGAGTTTCGGGTTATAGTCTACAAAAATGATGTTGACTCTCATGAGCATGTGGCTCTGGTCAAGGGAGAGATTGATCCGGGAAAACCGGTTATGGTTCGGGTTCACTCAGAGTGTTTTACCGGTGATGTTTTTGCTTCCTCTCGCTGTGATTGTGGAGAACAACTCCATGCATCCATGCAGATGGTCGATCAGGAAGGATGCGGGGTTATTCTGTACATGCGCCAGGAAGGTCGTGGTATTGGTCTGGTCAACAAATTGAAAGCGTACAGCCTTCAGGATGAGGAAGGACTGGATACGGTTGAGGCCAATATTCAGCTTGGTTTTAAGCCTGATCTTCGTGATTATGGTATAGGTGCCCAGATTCTTCGGGATATTGGGGTTCGCCGGATGCGTCTGCTTACCAATAATCCGAAAAAGATTGTTGGCCTGGAGGGCTATGGCCTGAAGGTTGTCGATCGGCTTCCCATAGAGATTCCCGCAGAGTCGGAGAATAAAAAGTATCTTCGCTGCAAGCGGGACAAGATGGGACATATTCTTGAGTTGTACGGGGATTGATGGTTGTTTGTAAATGTTTAAACAGTACTTTGCAGAGTCTATTCTCGTTCCCACGCTCACGCGTGGGAATGCATACTGAAAGCTTAAAGGTACACGCTTATGTAATTCTGGGCAACCATCTTCACCTGATCGCACAAAGCCCACAACTGGATAAAGATAGATATGCATTCCCACGCGGGAGCGGGGGAACGAGGGGAAATTTCCCCCAACTCTTTGTTATTTGAAAAATTTTATCCTCTGAATATCAACTATATAGTGCCTGACCGGAAACCTAATTTTCACATTAACTTCAATAAGTTACCGTACTT
>CAZHPX010000240.1:0-2999 GCA_964534785.1 uncultured Desulfobulbaceae bacterium
TACGCTGAACCAATACAACTTCTTGAAAACCTTTGTTTGGATAGATGACATTTTAAGCCCTCCATTACCCTGATTCTATGTGTTTTTTATGGGTATGTCAACAGGATGTCTTGTTGCTGGTTGTTTTATCATCTTCAGGTTTTGGAAGTGTTGCCTGCTGTTTTTTGGTTATGGCATGGGAAATCTGAGAGATATGTCTGCTGATCATGTTCAAAAAATCTATTAATCTGTTATGGATAACCTGCGGCAGGATAGGTCGTTCCGCTTCGGCCCGCAAAAACAGATAAACCGCGATGATCAGAAAGAAAATATTTGGCAGCCATATACCGATAACCACGGGAATCTTCATCTCTTCCACCATGATTCTGGTTGTGGTCAGCAGCATATAATAGAAAATAAAAAATCCCAGTCCCAGCGGGAGTCCCACTGCTTTTCGCCCCGGCCCGGCCCGAAGTCCCAGAGTGAGACCTATTATAGAGAGAATAAAACATCCTGCCGGCAGGGCAAGCCGGTGATGATATTCGGCATGGAGCATGGCTCTTAGTCCAGGTGATAAATCAGGAGATGTTGCCGCTCTAAATAACTCTTTCTGGGACATGGTACCTTTATCCAGAAGGGTCAGATCTTCTTTGCCTATTCTTGTGGGCGGTTTTAAAGGGACTTGCAACTGATATTTTTTAAAACTGATAATCTGGTTATCAACCCCGTCTGCACTGTGGAGTGTACCGTTACTCAGAGTAATTGTCACCTGCATCCTGTCTATTTCAGCAAGCATATAACCGCTTTTTGCGACAATGATTACCGGTTGTTCCCGGTTACGCATGTCCGATACATATACCCCGTGCCAGCGATTATTGTTATTACCGTCAATTTTATCCACATAGACGACCAGTTCACCAAGAGTATCGATGAACTGGTTTTCCTGGAGCCCTTTATCTATCTTTTCCTTGGCTAATTGAAAAAGAAGCTGACGCATGGCAATATCACCAGCCGGAATCAGACGGACGGAAAAAAGACCGGTGAGCAGGGCTATGGCAAGGGTAACTATCAGAACAGGGGGAAGAAGCATACGCAGGCTTATACCACAGGCTTTCATGGCCAGGATTTCCCGGTCGCTGCTCAGGCGGGAGAAGGCTATAATTACCCCGGCCATGCTGGCCATGGGAATAATATAGAGGAGCATATGGGGGAAGATATACGCAAAAAGACGGATAAAATCAGCAGGACCGATGCCGAGGTTCAAGACAATCTCAAGCAGAGGAATCAGGCGGACAAGAAAAAATATTCCGTATAAAACAAGAAAACAGGCAAAAAAAGGAGCCAGCAACTCTGTGGCGATATAAGAGTAAAGAAGAAACGGTATACGCAGCCTGGACATTGTTTTACGGTGATAAGGCATACCCTGTGGCGGGATAAGCCTAGTTGATAAAGGCTTTGATGTTTGTATCAAGCCAGTGCTGATCCCACCACTCAAGATGAGTGACGAAGACACCATGAATCATCATAGAGAAATGGAGGTGATCTCCACCGGTCATGCCTGAAATTCCGGTATGGCCGATGAGATCATTCTTATTGACCATGGAATCCACCTCGGTGTCAATCCGGCTTAAATGTGAATAGAGACTGAACACCCCCTGACCATGGTCAAGTATAACCGTATAACCATAAATACCGAGATACTCGGCAAAAATAACCTTTCCTGTATTGGCGGCTCCCACAGGTGCATTCTTTGTCGAGGCCAGATCAACCCCGAGATGAACCTGGTGGTCAATTACCTTGCCATTATAATAGTAGGTTCTTTGATCACCAAACCCAGCTTTATTTGCACCCGCCATTCTGATGAACCTGTTCTCCCATAGTTGTTCAGGGATGGGATCTTTGCCTACTTCCATGATTCTTGCAGCGTTTCTTTTGCGTACTTCATTATTAACAAAGAGATACTGCTCTAAAAGTGAACCGCTCATTTCCGGGTATCTTTCTCTAAATTCAGGTAGTTTCTGTTTAAGAAAACTATCGGTGATATACATATTGTCCTGTTGATAGCGGGTTTTTCTAAAATTAAGCTGAAATGTTTTTTTACCGTTGTTGCCGGCCTGGTCGCGGGCAATAACTTCACTTACTTCCGGCCTGCTGCTGTCCCACGGTAAAGCAACATAGGCAATAAAACGCTCATCATTCGGGCCCAGAGGAAAGCCCTGGAAGAAGAAATCGTCAATCTGAACACCATGGACCGGGGCAGGTTCGGAAACGGTATAAATAACGATTCCGGTTCCGCCCTGGCGAATGTTTCGCTGGGCATGGTCAATGGACAGTTTCGGAGCCTTTGTGTCTATTTTTACCGGTATTTTTATAACGGTTTCGTTGCCTTTGAACATCCCGCTCAGGGAGAAATCCCTTGCCGTTATGATAATCGTCGCCCCGCCATCCTTTATGCCTGTCTTGCTGATATCAATAGCTGCATTCTCTTTTAGTTCGGTTGGTCCGGCCTGGGAAAACCAGGCCTTGCGCTGGAAATTTCGATTGAACAGTTGTTGTTTGATATCGTTTTGTTCAATTTCCATAACCACGGAGCTGAGACCGCTTTTATGATCAGCAGCATTAATGGGAATGTCTGTGTTTTTTCCGAGAAAGACAATTTCCTTACTAACGGTGAGACGGGGGGACTCCGATTCAAAGAGTATATACCCTGCTACTCCGGCACTGATCAGGATCAGGGTAGTAATGGTTAAAATTACCTTGCGACCGTTATTTGATTTGCTGCGTTTTCTTGATCTGTTGCCACTAACCATTTTATTTATCCTGGTTGTTTTGTAACTATTTAGTTGCTGTCCGATGATTGTGCAGCTTTTAAAATTCGCTGAATAGATTTTTTATTTTTCGATACATAAATATACTACTGATTCCAGATAATATCATACCATTGTATATGTTTATCGGCAATCGGGATAATTGTAAATCGTTTTCCGGTTTGCTCTTCCAGTTTCTCAATATGGTCTGCC
>CAZHPX010000241.1:0-2996 GCA_964534785.1 uncultured Desulfobulbaceae bacterium
GGGATAGGTCCCGGACTCGCCCGGGCAATCCATGAACAGTTAAATAAAAAAAATATGCTCGCAATATCACTTATATGGCTGTGCTATTTTTTTGAAAATGCCTTGACCTGAGAAAAAATGCCTATTCTCGGACAAGCTCCTAGGTCGCTCTGCGGCCAATATCAATTATCAAATCTGTTTCCACACAAGCTCCAAAGCCAATATAATCTGCAACACTCAACTATTTTCATCCCGCCAGGCTGCGATCAACAATTTCCCCCACATCAGCAGACAATGATTTCTGTTCCCCTATACGAACAAGTTGGGCCCGGATCAGATCACGACGGGACTGGTCATACCTTCGCCACATGGTGAAAGGGGTAAGCAGACGGGCAGCTATCTGGGGATTAAGAGAGTCAAGATTTATGATATGACCGGCTAAAAAATTATATCCATCTCCATTTTCTGCGTGAAATTGCCAATGATTTGCAGAGCAGAATGTACCAATCAAGGCTCTTATTTTATTTGGATTTTTCAAAGAAAAAGCGGAATGACCAGTCAATGCCTTCACCTGGTCAATGGTGCCTGGCAATGAACAGGAAGCCTGGATAGCCAGCCATTTGTCAACCACGAGAGGTTCATCCTGCCAGCTTTGATAAAAATCAGCAAGCAGCCTGTCCCCCGCTTCCCGGTCAGCATTGACCACCGCGGTAAGGGCGGCAGTTCTGTCGGTCATATTATCGGCTTCGTGGTATTGTTTCTCCCCAAGGGAAATGTTTTTGTTCTCTCCCCCTGCCCTGCTATTTTCACTCACGCTTAAAAGATATCTCAACAGACAATTCCGCAGACTGCGCCGCCCGGCTTCCGGAGCTGAATAGCAGTATGCTCTGTCATTAACAAGCTCATGGTAACGATCAAGCAAAGCATCATGATGCTCATAACCAAGCTGACAACAAAAGGATTGCCTGATATGGAAAACCACTTCAGGTTCAACAATATCCAGATGCTGACTGATCCAGTTTTCAGTGGGTATGGTCAGGGCGAGGGCAAGAAAAGCTGGTTCGGCCTGCTCATCGGCAAGAAGAAGGGCAAATGCCTCATGAAACCACGGGGCAACCTGAAATGATGAATGTGAATCCCAACGGCCGATCCCGTCCAAAATTACCTTCATGGCAAGTTGCTGGGAAGCATCCCAACGGTTGAAAGGATCTGAATCATAAACCATGAGAAAAGCAAGCTCATCTTCAGCCCTAACCATCTTCACCTTTACCGGGGCAGAAAAATCACGAAGAAATGAGCAGATAACCGGACGATCAATACCGCTGATAACAATTTCTTCTTTTTCCTGGCTGAGTTCCAGGGTTTCTTCCATAATGGTTTCACCGCTATCCACGGACAACAGGGCGATTTTGACCGGTATAAAAAACGGTTTTTTATGATCCTGTCCCGGAGTTGCAGAACAGGACTGATTAACAAAAAACCGGTATTCCCCGCTATCCCCGTCATAACTGGTTTTCACTTCTAATTCCGGTGTTCCCGCCTGCCGATACCATCTTTTAAACCGGGAAAAATCAAAACCGTTTGCATCTTCCATGGCCCGGATAAAATCATCGCAGGTTACAGCCTGCCCGTCATGCCGTTCAAAATAAAGATCCATTCCCCGCCGGAACCCCGCTTCTCCAAGGAAGGTATGGATCATTCTGATCACCTCTGCTCCCTTATTATACACGGTCAAGGTATAAAAATTATTTATCTCAACAAAATAATCCGGCCTGACCGGATGAGCCATGGGGCCGCAGTCTTCCCTGAACTGAAAATTACGAATCACACTCGCATCATTAATTCTCTTGACCGGTCGTGATCCCATATCCGCACTGAACTCCTGATCCCTGAACACGGTCAACCCCTCTTTCAGGCTGAGCTGAAACCAGTCCCGACAGGTGATCCTGTTCCCTGTCCAGTTATGAAAATATTCATGGGCAATCACCCCCTCAATTCCTTCGTAATCCTGGTCAGTGGCGGTTTCCGGCCGGGCAAGTACATATTTGGAGTTAAATACATTAAGCCCTTTATTCTCCATGGCACCCATATTAAAATCATCAACAGCCACGATCATGTAACGATCAAGGTCGTATTCCCTGCCATATTTATCTTCATCCCATTTCATGGCCTTCTTCAGCGATTCCATGGCATGAGTACATTTATCACGGTTGCTCTTTTCCACATAAATATATAAACCGACCCGGCGGCCGGACATGGTTATATAACGGTCTTCTATGCAGACCAGGTCACCGGCGACAAGAGCAAACAGGTATGACGGTTTTTTATGGGGGTCGTGCCAGCGAACAAAATGACGACCACCGGACAGTTCTCCTTCCTCCACGAGATTGCCGTTGGCAAGCATGACCGGACATTCTTTTTTATCAGCGACAATAGTGGTGGTGAAAACTGCCATAATATCGGGACGATCGGGATAACAGGTGATTCTCCGGAACCCTTCTGCCTCGCACTGGGTACAGTAATTTCCTGAGGAGAGATACAGCCCCTCAAGAGCTGTATTTTCTCCAGGGTTGATTCTGTTTTTTATTTGAATAGTGAAATCAGGCGGAACTTTTTCTATAAGCAGCTTTCCCTTTGAAAAAACATATTCTGAATCAGAGAGCAAACGATCATCCAGCAAGACTTCGTCAAGCTCAATATTCTCACCAAAAAGCACCAGAGGCTCATAATTTTCACCAATCATTCTCATCTTCATGGTCGCCTGCACCCTGGTAGAATCGGGGGTAAGCTCGAAATACAGGTCAACAGCATCCACAAGACATGGTGGTGGTGTATAATCTTTCAGATATATGGTTTTTCTTTCAGTCATTTTTTTATGATTATCCTGAATCCGTGAGCGTTTATCTGCAACACAGGTGAACGCCCCGAAGGGCGAAAGTTTATTATGTCCGGGTTAAAATATAAGGGTCAATCCGGAACTCTCAAAAGGAATCATGATCAACTGACAATGGTTCCTT
>CAZHPX010000242.1:0-2996 GCA_964534785.1 uncultured Desulfobulbaceae bacterium
AGCAATATATGTTAAAGGAATTTTGTTATATTGGAAAGAAAAAATATTTTTCATGGTTAGATAATAAAAATAGTTGCTTTCAGGGCAGGTTTCAATATTATATAAGGTTTTTGGTTCCGAGGGCTAACTGTCTGTACCCTGTACCCTGGCACCTGTAACCCTGTACTATGGATCATTATGAGCAAATTTACTGTAAACAAAACTTATGAAGAGATAAACAGCCGCATAAAGTCTGGTGAAGTGGTGGTGGTTACGGCTGAGGAGATGATTGGTATCGTTGCCAGGGACGGACCGGTTGAAGCCGCCCGCCGGGTTGATGTGGTAACCACTGGCACTTTTTCCACCATGTGTTCTTCGGGAGCCTTTTTTAATATTGGCCAGAGCGTACCAAGCATTAAAACCCAGAAGGTCTGGATCAGCAAGGTTCCGGCTTACGCTGGTCTGGCTGCGGTTGACTGCTATCTCGGAGCCACCGAGCCGACTGAAGATGATCCCTTAAACAAAGTATATCCCGGCGAGTTTCGTTACGGCGGCGGTCATATCATTGAAGACCTCGTTGCCGGTAAAAAGGTGTTTGTCGAGGCCAAGGCTTATGGTACAGACTGTTATGCCAATCGGAAATGCAAGAAAGAAATGGGTCTGGCTGATTTTCCCGATGCCCTTCTCTGCAGTCCCCGAAACTGTTACCAGAATTATAACTGTGCGGTCAATATGACTGATAAAATAGTTTATACTTATATGGGGATGCTGAAACCAAAATGCCGCAATGCCAATTATTGCAGTGCCGGTCAGTTAAGTCCGCTTCTAAACGATCCGCTTTACAGAACCATTGGTCTGGGCACCAGGATTTTTCTTGGCGGCGGGATTGGTTTTGTAACCTGGCATGGAACCCAGCATAATCCGGCGGCTCCCCGGGGAGAAAACGGTGTTCCCCTGCGACCGGCCGGGACAATGATGGTGCAGGGCGATCTTAAACAGATGTCTGCCGACTGGCTGCGGGGTATAAGTATTCAGGGCTATGGTTGTTCTCTTGCCATTGGCATTGGTGTACCCATTCCGGTGCTGAACGAGGAAATGGCCAGGTTTACCGGGATTTCCGATGGGGAAATTTTTACCCAGGTCGTGGATTATGGACATGATTACACAAATGGCATTGCCCGTACTTATGGTGAGGTCAGCTATGCTGAGTTGAAGAGCGGTTTTATCGAGATTGATGGTAAAAAAGTGCCGACTGCTCCGTTGTCTTCTTATGTCAAGGCCAGGGAAATAGCAGAAATCCTTAAAGGTTGGATTGCTGAGGGGAAATTTCAGCTTTCCGCACCTGTGGTAACTTTTCCCGGCTCAGATTTTTCGTAAACTGGTTTTTTTTGATGGCATTGTCTATTTCGGGGATTTTATTTGTTTTGTCAGCAGGAGAAAAAAAGTAGATTACGAGAGTTGCTTAAGAGTTATGGTCGGGTCGGGATCGCTTTTTCCGGCGGGGTTGACAGCTCTTTTCTGTTGAAAACATCCCTTGATGTCCTTGGCAGCCGTAATGTTCTGGTCTTGTACGCCCAGACTGGTCTTGTTAATGTCGAAGAGGAGGAGCAGGCAAAGGCCTGGCTTGAGCGGCACTCTTTCACCGGGGTTGTTTTTTTGTCGGTAAAGTTTAATCCACTTATATGGAAACCGTTTGTCGACAATTCAAAGCAGAGATGCTATCACTGTAAATTACGATTGTATCAGAAGTTTCAGGAAATTCTTGCTGGATATGGAATATGCCATCTGTTGGATGGAACCAATCATGACGACCTTAAAGAAAATCGCCCCGGTCTCCAGGCTGTCAGAGAGCTTGGGGTTGAAATGCCTCTTGTGGCTGCACAATTAGATAAAACGGAGATTCGTTTTTTAAGCAGGGAAGTGGGGCTTGACACCTGGGACCAGCCGTCATCTTCCTGTCTTGCCACTCGTATTCCCCACGGGATGACGGTGACGGGAGAACGGTTGTTGGCCGTTGCCGGCTATGAAGCGATCATGGAAAAGCTTGGTTTTTCCGGTTGTCGGGTTCGTCTTCATCCCGATACAGATGATACGGTTTTTCTGCAGCTTCAGGAGGATGATTTTGAGCGGTTTGCTCTGCCGGGGATGCGGTTAAATATTGACCGATATTTCGGGGAGGCTGGAGTTAGACATATCTTTCTGGATTTGACGGGGCGTTGATTTATGGTGAATCGTTCACTACGGGTGTTGGTGAACGGTTACGATTTATGCATCTGAAATCGAGGGTTTTGAGAATTCAAAGCGGGAAATAAAGGTCTTGCCTTTTTATTGATTGTAATTTTTTCTTTGACAAACAGAAATAACTTTATTTAATTTCATATTCCTTAATGTTTAAGGATTAGGTAAGGTGGGCTGAGGATCTGACAGGTACATTAAAAATTAATATGGAGGGAAGGATGAACAAGAAGGAACTCGTAGAATCCATGGCAGATGCAGCAGATATCAGTAAAGCGGCTGCAGAAAAATCTTTAAACGGTATGCTGGCGGCGGTAACCGCGGCGTTGTCTGACAAGGATAAGGTTACCCTGGTAGGTTTTGGGACTTTTGCTACGGTGGAGAGATCTGCCCGGAAAGCGAAAAATCCACGTACGGGAGAAATGATAGATATTCCTGCCAAAACCGTCGCCAAATTCAAGCCCGGCAGTAAGCTCGCTGATGCCGTCAAGGGATGACAGGAGTAACGGTTATTCGAAATAAAGCATAATTGAAGCTGTAAAGCTTTATTTATGCTTTATTTGTGGATAACCATCTTGAATAACTGCTATTCGTAGAGCTTTTTTATTCCCTCGTGAGTGAATATTGTCGGGAAGTGGCTCAGTCTGGTAGAGCACAGCGTTCGGGACGCTGGGGTCGGAGGTTCGAATCCTCTCTTCCCGACCAAATCTCCCGGGAAGTGCTGACGAGGTTTTTCCTGTGCGGGGTTTCCCCTGTTACGATTCATAGAACTGGCCTTCTTC
>CAZHPX010000243.1:0-2988 GCA_964534785.1 uncultured Desulfobulbaceae bacterium
CCGAGCAGTTCAAGATTGGCAAAATGGTTATTGGTTACGATATGCGTCTTTCCAGTCTTTCTCTTGTTCGTGCCTTGACCAGGGCATTGACTAACAGGGGAGTCGATGTCATTGACATTGGTCTCTCAGGAACAGAAGAGATGTATTTTGCTGTTTTTAATGGGGAAAGCCAGGGGGTAGATGGAGGAATCATGGTTACTGCCAGCCATAATCCTGCCGATTATAACGGGATGAAGCTGGTCAGCAAAGGTGCCCGGCCTGTTTCCGAAGATTCCGGGCTAAAGGAGATTGCAGACAGGGCCGAAGATGATGACTGGTGGGAACAGGAGTTAATCCGGGCCGGTTCGGGTGCCATTGTTCATGAGCAAAAGGATAAGACGGATTATATTACTCATCTTCTCTCCCTTGTTGATGTTTCCCGGTTAAAGCCCATGACCCTGGTGGTCAACAGTGGTAATGGCTGTGCCGGGATGGTAATAGATGAGCTTGAAAAGCATCTTCCCTTTTCATTTGTTAAAGTTCATCATCATCCGGATGGTACTTTTCCAAACGGAGTTCCCAATCCGCTGCTTCCTGAGAAACGGGAAACAACAGCAGCCGCGGTTCGTGAAAATAATGCAGATATGGGCATTGCCTGGGATGGTGATTTTGATCGTTGTTTTCTTTATGACGAGAGAGGGCGGTTTATTGAAGGGTATTACATTGTCGGGCTTCTTGGCGTGTCGCTTGTGCAGAATAATCCAGGGGCAACCATTCTCCATGATCCCCGTCTTATCTGGAACACTGTTGATATGATCATGGCTGCCGGCGGCAAACCGGTGGTGACCAAGACTGGTCACGCCTTTATTAAAGAAAGGATGCGGGAGCTTGACGCTTTGTACGGCGGGGAAATGTCAGCCCATCATTATTTTCGTGAATTCGGTTATTGCGATTCAGGAATGCTGCCATGGCTTCTTGTTTGCCAATTAATGGCTGTGAGCGGCAAGTCTCTATCAGCTCTGATTGATGACCGGATAGTTGCCTATCCGGTCAGTGGTGAGATAAATTCCAGGGTTGATGATCCTGATGAGGTGATAAGCAGGGTGGAAAAAAAATATGGGGATGGAAGTAAAGATTATACAGACGGTCTTTCGGTTGGGTATCCGACCTGGCGGTTTAATCTCCGCAAATCAAATACCGAGCCGGTTCTACGTCTTAATCTTGAAACCAGGGGAGATCAAAAGTTGTTAGAAGAAAAAACCGCTGAACTGCTGACTTTGATCAGGTAACTGTATCAGAAGCCAGAAGACAGAAGACAGAAGACAGAAGACAGAAGACAGAGGACAGAATAATTTGATGCTTCGCATTTGGTGAATGGGAAGTAAAGGACAAGTAACAAGATTTTGTTTTGTTGCTTGTTGTAATAATTATATCAGCCATTCTGTCTTCTGGCATACAGTCCACTCTTTATCTTTCTAAACAAGGAAAACCAAAAAAATGCAAATCCAACCTGTAATCCTTGCCGGTGGAACCGGTTCCCGTCTCTGGCCCCTTTCCCGTGAACTCTATCCAAAACAGATCTTAAGTCTCACCGGTGAGTTGTCACTCCTGCAGACAACTTTAAAGCGGGTCAGTAAATTACCGGATATCCTGCCGCCGCTCATTGTTGTCGGTGAAGAGCATCGGTTTATGGTCAAGGCACAGGTTGAAGAAATGGGGTTGTTTGCTGATTATCATATTCTTCTTGAACCATTGGGAAAGAATACGGCACCTGCCATTTGCGGGGCGGCTTTTTTTGCCCGTAATCAGGCTGATGGAGATTCTGTGCTCCTGGTTTTGCCGGCTGATCACCTGATTACAAAAGTTGATGCCTTTGTCGATGTGGTTGTCCGGGCTGTCCGGCTCGCTGAGGATGGCTTGCTTACAACTTTTGGTATTGTCCCTGATGCTCCGGAAACCGGTTACGGCTATATTGCCAAAGGGGAAGGGAGCAGGGTGGACTCTTTTGTTGAAAAACCTGATCTGAAAACAGCACAAACCTATATAGCAGCAGGGAATTATTTCTGGAATTCAGGGATGTTCGCTTTCTCTGCGGCTGCGTTTCTGACGGAGCTGGAATCCCATGCACCCAAAATAGTTCAGATAATGGCCGCATCCGTGGAAAAGGGTGTATTTGACGGCTGTTTTTTTCGTTTTGAGCGACAGGCCATGGCCGATTGTCCGGCTGACTCCATTGATTATGCCCTGATGGAAAAAACCGATAAGGCGGCTGTTGTTCCCGCTGATATAGGTTGGAGTGATATTGGCTCCTGGCAGGCTCTCTGGAATGTTTCAGAAAAGGACGGCCAGGGTAATGTGATCAGTGGGGATGTCTTGATAGAAGATGTCAGCAGCTCTCTTATCCGGGCTGAATGCACCATGGTTGCTGCTATTGGCCTGGAGAACACCATGGTGATTGAAACGGCTGATGCCGTGCTGGTTGCCCCGATGAGCCGTTCCCAGGATGTGAAAAAGATAGTTGATCGCTTAAAAGAAGAAAAAAGGGATGAGTTTCATGTTCATAAAACCGTTTACCGTCCCTGGGGGAGCTATACCACTCTTGAAATGTACGGCAGATTTCAGATTAAGCGGATTACGGTAAATCCGGGGGCCAGGCTGTCCCTGCAGATGCACCATCACCGCCATGAACATTGGGTGGTCGTTTCCGGGGCGGCAAAGATCGTCAATGGTGACAGGGAAATTCTCCTTCATGAAAACGAGTCAACCTATATTCCGGCCGGGACGACCCATCGCCTGGAGAATCCCGGGGTTATTCCCCTTGAGCTTATTGAGGTGCAGATCGGCAGTTATCTTGGTGAAGATGACATTGTTCGTTTTGATGATGAGTATGGACGGCAGGGATAGAGGTTACGATAAGGATATGCAGTCTTGCCCTAGTACATAGTATAATCTAGAGTTTCGGATAAAGTCGCTTTAGCTTAATGCGAGCATCATCTGTCTTGAATTGCC
>CAZHPX010000244.1:0-2963 GCA_964534785.1 uncultured Desulfobulbaceae bacterium
ATTGGTGTAATAGGCGTAGATAATATCCTTGACACCTTCGGAAAGTCCGCGCATGATATCAAGATGCTGGGTATAGGAAAATCGTTTGATATCAATGGAGGAAGAGAGCAGACTGGCATAGGTATCCAACCTCCGGCTGAAAATACCATCAATCCGCAAGGCCCGCAGATAAAGCCTGAGACAGCGGACAATCTGAATAAAAGTAGCCTGGGTAATAAAGTTAAGGTTAATGGTCAGGGAAAGTTGTTCGAGATAAATATTGGCCAGGTTTTCAAGGCGAAACGAAAGACCAAGGGCATCAAATTTCCGTTCACTGTAACGGCCATACACCGAAGGAATATCAACAGCAATATGGCGTTTATAATAAATTTCCTCCTTTGGCTCAAACTTCTCATCACTTAAAATAATATCTTTCAGCTTTTCCAGATGTTCCAGCAGGGCTTTAAGGCAGTCCCGGGTATCGCAGTCCTCAAGGACAACGAGAAGTTTCCCCATTTCCGGGAAACCTGTCTGGGCCGCCTGCTCCAACTGATTACGAAGCTCAGGCAGACTCAGCTTATATTTCTGATGAAGCAGCTTATACATCCGTACTAACAATTCAAAGCGTTTTCGTTCAACAGCCGAAATATCATTCTGCCGCTCAAGCCAGGCCAGACGGGATTCCCGGTCCCATGCAAGGATATCCTTCATATCATCAAAATGAAGTTCATCACGAATCCGCAGAGAAAGAGCGTGAAGCTCATCCACAAACGGGCCGGAGACCTCTATTTGAGAATATACCTCATCCGGAAGAAAATCACGCAGCGGCTCTTTGGCAAGGGTTACCCAGAAACGAAAGATTGCAGCAATAAAATCAACGATCAGATTACTTGATTCAACATGACTCTGTTTTCGGAGAAAATGAATCAGCAAATCCCGGCGTTTATTAAGTTCGTCCAGTTCGGTGGAAACCTCCCTTAACTCGCCTTCTGCACCGATCTCATTGAAAAACACCGGCATAAGTTTGGTGAACTGTTTAGCAAGGTTGTAGATGGGGCCGACGGGATGGTTAAGCAGCTCGGTGATATCCCGCTGAAAGAGATCGGTATCCTTGACACAGGTACCGGAAAGCTTGATGTTGATAATCAGGGCGGAAAACAGGGTGGAACACCATTTTGGTTCCTGCATGATCAGGTTAAGCCAGACCCGGATATTGGCAAGATGGGCAGGATTACTGATCGGCTGCCAGTCTTCGTCCACCCCCATGACATTGGCATACTGGAACCCGAACCGCACCGCCTGCCAGAGAAAGGCCTCCACCAGCAGGGCATTACCCCGTTTAAATACCTCACCACCGATAACCTGAATACATTGCAGGGAAGTGTGGGGATACTTGCGGACATTGGCCTGAAGAAGCTGAAAAGTGGTGACAAAAAACCTTTCAATATCATCAAAACTCTGTTTACGAATCAGCTTAACCAGAGAACGGTTGGTCTCCCGCAGGGTCTCTTCATGGATAAGATACAAGCCTCCTGTATCCATAATTCTGAAGAGAAAGAGCAGTTTCCGGTTCTCGGCAAACGAGCCTTCCCCATCACCAGAAGTCAGTTCAGCCGCAAGTTTGGCAGGAATCGCCCGGTACAGGCGGACTATATCCATATGGGCAGGTAGTTCCAGAATTTCCCGCAGGGCCGCAACAGGGGCTACATCAATATTAACATCCTGTAACGACTGCAGATGTTGACGGATACCTGCATGAGAAACAGCAGCAAAAAGAGGGCCGGCCTGCCAGTCACTGCAATATTTTCCGCAGTTCTTCTCAAACCAGGCATAAGGATCATCTTCAGCCAGCCAGTAACGATAGTTGAGGGTAAGAATCTTCCTCATCAAAACAGCAATGAGAGTGTAATCTGGTTTGTGGTTTGAGGTTTCGGGTTTCGAGTTTTGAGTTTCGAGTTCTGTCCTCCGGCTTCTAATTTCTGACAAAGAAAGCAGTTTCACCGCCATTTTCTTCATGGGATGATACCCCTGTACCATGTACATCATCACTCTCAGATCAAGTTCATCATCAAGACGGGTAAGCCTGGCAAAAAAACCGTTCAATTCAGTTTCATACCGTTTCAAATCTTCACAGTTTAAAGAGTTTATCAGTTTATCCGCATAGGCCAGCATGGCCTCAATAATCATTTGCGATAACCTGGAGTTTTTTTGAGAATCAGCAAGGGCATCAAAAAAAATAGAGGTGAACAGGGTAAAGGATGCCGGCCCCCGTTCATGACCATGGAAATGTTTGAGGTTTTTAAGAACAAAGCTTCGCAGCTCCGGAATAATCATCTGCCAGTTACGAAAAGGATGGCTTATTTCATAGAGAAGCTTTTCCAGCTTGACCGACAACCCTTGAAACTTGACAACAACATCAAGGAGACTACGCAAAGAGTCATCAATCACCACTTTATCGGTGGCGGTTTCCATAAGGTTTGCCTGCAGGGCATCTGATTCGATGATTGCACCTGTTTTATTATCTTTGCTTATTGCAGAATTCATATCAGCCTGCTTTTTTTCTGAGAAATATACTTTCTTCCCCTGGTGCCACAGCTCACCCCTCGTCCCACCGCTCTGCGGTGGGACGGCGACTTCTGACACTCTGTGTCCTTTTTAATTTTACTATTCGTTTACCCTGCACCGCATAAGCGGTGGCACCAGATGGAAATATTGTAAGCGTAGACTCCGTGAAGCACGGGTAAACACTTACAGGCCTAAGTTTTCCGTAAATCAGCACCTGTAGTGAACGCTTACAAAATATTCGCAACTCAGATAGAGCGGGGAGTTTACTCCGTATGACACCGGGAACAGCATGATTTTCGAAAAAAGACTCGAAAAAAAATTCAGTCTCCTATGCTTTCCCCTGGTCCCGCCGCAGGCAGCTTACTGCTTCTGTCCTCTGCCCTCTGGCTTCTGTCCTCTGTCCTCTGGCTTCTGGCTTC
>CAZHPX010000245.1:0-2962 GCA_964534785.1 uncultured Desulfobulbaceae bacterium
CACTACGATTTTTGATTTACGCATTTAAGGGAAAGGTCAGCTTGTAATCGTGAATTTTGTGGTGAGGTGTTGATGAATGCTTTCGTAAATTTTATTTTCCGCCCGCAGCAGGGCATCATGTTTTCAACCATTACCCATGAAAAGGGGGCTGCAGCATGCCGGAAAGGATAGGTTTTATTTCCACCCGCTTTGCCGGTACAGATGGAGTCTCTCTGGAAGCTGCCAAATGGGCTGAAGCTCTCTGGCAGGATAAGCATGTCAGTTACTGGTATGCCGGAGTACTTGACCGTGAAAGTTCTGCATCCATGTGTGTCCCTGAAGCATATTTCGGTCATCCGGAAAACGAATGGATCAGTACTCAGATATGGGGCAGACATACCAGAACCCATGATGTTACCCATCGTATCCATGGCCTGGCCGAGTATCTGAAAAGCACCCTCTATGATTTTGTTCGCCGTTTCAATATTTCCATTCTTGTAGTCCAGAATGCACTGACCATCCCCATGCATCTGCCCCTTGGTGTGGCTTTAACCGAGTTCCTTTCTGAAACTCAAATGCCTGCCATTGCTCATCACCATGATTTTTATTGGGAAAGAACGCGGTTTCAGGTCAACAATGTTCCTGATTTTCTTGACATGGCATTCCCGCCCCGGGGACTTTCACTGCAGCATGTGGTTATTAACCAGGCTGCCCGGGAAGAACTGGCTCTTCGCAAGGGGCTTTCTTCCA
Organism: uncultured Desulfobulbaceae bacterium; assembly: GCA_964534785.1. Lineage (GTDB taxonomy): Bacteria > Desulfobacterota > Desulfobulbia > Desulfobulbales > Desulfobulbaceae > DRLX01. Next base: position 730 of record CAZHPX010000245.1, read on the forward strand.
TGCTTGTTCCCAATGTTTTTGATTTTGATGAATCATCAACACCGGATGACTACAGTGCTGATATTCGCCATGAAATAGGACTTACCCCGGAAGATAAGTTAATTCTTCAACCGACCCGTGTGGTTCCCCGTAAAGGAATTGAGCATAGTATATTTCTTGTCAAACAGCTTGGAGATCCTCGCTGTAAATTGATTGTTTCCCATTTATCCGGTGATGAAGGGGATGATTATCCTGACCAGATGAAAGAACTTGCCCATGCAGAGGGGGTGGATCTTCGTTTTTTCGGGGAAAGGATAGGTGACCGCAGGCATATAAATCGTGAAGGCAAAAAGATTTATGTTCTTCAGGATCTTTATTCCCGTGCAGATTTGGTTATGTATCCGTCTATTTACGAGGGTTTTGGCAATGCCTTGCTGGAGTCTTTTTATTTTAAGGTTCCGATTATTGTCAATCGTTATCCGGTATGGGTGCGTGATATTGAGCCAAAAGATTTCCAGATACCGATGATGAATGGTTTTGTTGATCGGAAAACCGTTATTGAAGCACATAGGCTGCTTGATGATCAGGAATATCGGAATGAGATGGTGGAACATAATTTTGCAATTGCCCAAAAATATTATGGGTATCCGGTTCTTCGTTATTGCTTGCAGGTGTTGATTAACAATATAAAATATGCCACCTGATAGATGCCAGAAGCCAGAAGCCAGAAACCAGAACGGTTTGATGCTTCGCATTCGGAGTCTCCGCTCGAAGTCTACGCTATCTACCTGGTGAATAGGGAATAGATCAGGGTAGCAGTTGAGTTGAGTTTATACCAGCCTTTGGCTGCAGATAGCGTAGACTTCGAGTTATACTGACTTCTGTCCTCTGTTTTCTGTCCTCTGATAAGGAGAGATTATGTTGAAACTGCGTAATGGATTACATGAAATTTTATGGGCAAGGCTTGAATTTCTCTATGGCGTGGACAGGGCACCAAGAGTTCTTGAACGGATTGCCATGGTATTTAGCCGTTACAGTTTTCTTGAACAGCGTTGTTGTCTGGAAAAGAGTTATTGGGATGAGGCAAGCTGCCTGTTGATTACTTATGGTGATATGGTTCACCGGGATGACGAAGCCCCGCTTCTGACCCTTAAAAAATTCCTTGATGATTATCTTGAACAGCAAATTAATGCTGTTCATGTCCTGCCATTCTTTCCTTACAGTTCCGATGATGGCTTTGCGGTGATTGATTACCGCATAGTTGATGAGCAACTTGGAAATTGGCAAGATATTGAACGGCTTGCTGAAAATTTTAAACTCATGTTTGATCTGGTTTTGAATCATGTGTCCAGCCGTTCAAGTTGGTTCGAGGATTATATCGGCGGTATCGCCCCGGCAAGGGAATATTTTATTGAAATCGCTCCTGAAACGGATCTGGGCATGGTGGTACGACCAAGAACCACGCCTCTCCTTACCCCTGTTCACACTGTATTTGGTAAAAGATTTGTCTGGACGACTTTTGGTCCGGACCAGATTGATCTGGATTTTGCCAATCCTGATGTCCTCCTGGAAATACTGGATATTCTCTTTGGTTATATCAGCCGGGGGGCGACGATTATCCGTATGGATGCCATTGCCTATCTCTGGAAGAAAATTGGCACCTCCTGTATCAACCTGCCCGAAACCCACCAGATGGTTAAACTGTTCCGTGATATTTTGAATGTGATTCCCGGTGTAATTCTTCTTACTGAGACCAATCTTCCCCATGAGGAAAATATCAGCTATTTTGGCGATGGTGATGAAGCACATCTTGTCTATCAGTTCAGCCTGCCACCTTTAATTCTTCATACCATGCAGTCCGGTTCTTCCCGTCACCTCCAAAGCTGGAGTTCCACCCTTGAACCACCACCTCCGGGATGTTCTTTTCTGAATTTTACCGCTTCCCATGACGGGATAGGTGTCCGGCCCCTGGAGGGTCTGCTTGATCAGGAAGAAATAGATGCTGTGGTGGAGACAGTCAAGAAATGCGGTGGGCTTGTTTCCAGTCGCAGAGGTGAGGATGGTCAGGAAATTCCCTATGAGCTGAATATCACCTGGTTTGATGCCATGCGTGAACCGAACATGGAAAGTTCGGAAAATGTTGAACTTCAGATACGCAGGTTTCTCTGTTCCCAGAGCATTATGTTGTGCCTGCGTGGAATTCCGGCTGTTTATTTCTACAGCCTGACAGGTTCAGGGAACAACAATGAAGGCG
>CAZHPX010000246.1:0-1483 GCA_964534785.1 uncultured Desulfobulbaceae bacterium
AAAGACAATGGGCTTCATCAAATACCCAGGCCCCGATCTGCCGCTGTTTTATGGCCGATAGAAAGGAATGGTTACGGAGCTGTTCCGGCGATACATAAAGAATCGCCGCATCTCCCATGGCGACCATCCTTAAAGCCTCTCCCCGCTGGGGAGGAGTCAACATCCCATACAGAGCACTCACCGACAGGGAACCGGTGCGGCTGCGGAGGTTATCAACCTGGTCTTTCATCAAGGCCTGAAGAGGGGAAATAACAATGGTGAGCAGGCCGCATCGCTGATGACGGACAAGGGCCGGCACCTGGTAACAAAGGGATTTGCCGCCGCCGGTGGGCAGGATTGCCAGGAGAGAGTGTCCTGCCATGGCGGTTTCCACCACCCGCTTCTGGAGACTGGAACCATCCTTGTGAACAGGGACAGGCCGAAATGATGAAAAACCAAAAAAATGCCGTAATTGTTTGATAGGATTATGGGTTTTTTGACACCATAAACAGGACTGCCCGGAGCATGGAATATCACGCAGCCGCCGGATGATATCAGCAGTTTCAGGGAAACGATGCATGACCCAGGGGGGTAGAACTGAAGAACCGCCCGCCACCTGGAGCCAGGCGACCACATAGGCCAGGCTGATCCTGGTTACCGGGTTCTTGAGCCAGGTGTGTAAAAAATCTGCCAATGCCCTGGTGCAGACCAGGTTGCCGGATAGAGAGAGGACTGCCGATTCTGCTTCACTTAAACTGTTAATTGTTGCCGGGAAAAAATCACTTATCCCTGAAAACTTATCGTCCCCCCTGAAACAATAACCGTAAAAAGCCGGTAAAATAGATCCTGAGAGTTCCAGACGGGAAAAAACTTCGAGTTGATCGCCAAAAAGCTCCCGGGACAGGCGGGCATCGGCCAGGGGATCATTAAGTGTATCCCTGACCAGTTTATAATCCTTGACCAGGCGATGATAAGGATTTTCAGGAAAGGCAAGGGGGGAAAGGTAGAGGGTGTCGATAACCGGTTTGGCAAGCAGGCTCAAGTCCGGCCTGAGTGCCGCCAGAACCGGCAGATCATGGTATATTATGTTATGGCCGCAGAGCAGTTCGGCAGGGGAGAGAAAATCATCAAGCTCCTGCAGGGCTTTATTCCCCTGTTCACCTCGACCGGAACAATGACGGATAAAGATTTTTTCCCTGTCTTCGTCTCCACCCAGTAATGCACCTATTGCATAAATCCGGCCGACCCGGTTAATCTCAAGATCAATCCAGCCCTGGCATTTTTCTCTTATCCTGTTTGTCTTTTCTCTTACCATGACAAATAATATCTTTATTTCAAGACGTTGTCACGATAAAGGTTCCCTGGTTGCAAGAGATCGCCATAATGACGGCCCAAAAATGACCGCTTGGGCGTAAGCAGTCACCAGGACCCCGCGGAGTCTACGCTCGAAGTCTACGCTTATCTACCCTCTTTGCACGATCAGGCTTACCGGCATACGAACATG
>CAZHPX010000246.1:1583-2958 GCA_964534785.1 uncultured Desulfobulbaceae bacterium
AGTCTACGCTTATCTACCCTCTTTGCACGATCAGGCTTACCGGCATACGAACATGTAAGCCAAAAGCCTGCCTGCACAGGTAAGCGAGCACGGCGAGACTCCGAATCTGGAGCACTGCTGAACAGTTACAGGCAGTGGTTTTGCCAACTATTTGGCTAACAGGATGAGTTAAAATCTGAAACGCAGGATGTATGCGCTAATATTCGATTCATGTTGTTGCAAAAAAAGAAGCCATTACACAGACAACTGCAATCTCATAGATAGAGAACAGCCTTATTCTCTGTCGCATAGTGTTTGTATTGTCAACCAGTCACTCCTTTTTCTCTTCCTCCAAAAGCCACAAGACCGCCCACACCACAGTATCTACTGACAACGCAAAAATACAGTTTTAATCAGAACAGGAAAATCAAAGTTTATATCAGGGCTTCCCCATTCCTTAAAACCAAGGGAGACAAACTCGCCCTGGTCTTTCCAGATTTCAAAACCATGCCCCCACTCATGCCAGCCGGCCAGACAGGGATATTCCTGTACCGGCCCCAGATAGATAAAACCATACTCTCCGTTATCTTCCATTTGCCGGCTCTGCCCCACCAGCACTATGTCAGCACCACGAGCCATGGCCTCTCCGATCAGTTTTTCACGCATCTGCTCAGCGGTTTCTCTCTCAGGTACGATGAAGATTAACTCAGCAAACACCCGGCAGGCAGGAGGTGCCTGGGATGGGTGAAAAATAAAATCCACCCTCATGGTCGGTTCGTACACTTTTCCAAAATAGGGTGACGGATCAAAATCTTTTCCACCGCAGCCAGTCATAATATGCAGAAAAAGCAGAGCGGGCAAAAAAGTAAATAATATTTTTTTCATAAATATAAATGTTCTTTAAGCAGAAAAAAAACTCTTCCAGGTGAGAATGATTCTTAGAGAAACTTTAATTTTTCGATAAAAAAATGTCTGTCATTGCTTCACCGAAGCAATACCATCAGATTTTTTTCCAAGACAACAATATGGGGACTCAACAAAGACAAAACTATTCAGTTACAGTCCGATGATTGTGCAGTTTTTGTTTTTTTAGACTCGCTGAAGATTTACCAAAAAACAATTTAAAAAACAACCGAAATCCTGTAAAAATGCAAGATAAAACAGCCATGGGCACAAAGATTAACCTCATCAGAACTTAAAACATGGATCAAGCATTTTTTTGCTTTCAAATATATTTCAGGAATTGACGGGACAACAGGGTTATGTTAACGTGAGAATATGTAAACATATTTAGCCGCAGGCAAAACATTGTCACAGGTATAATCAGTTAAAAACAAAGGGAAACAACAATGAAAAAAATAGAACTGAATGCGACCCGTGAGTTCAACCCTCTTGG
>CAZHPX010000247.1:0-519 GCA_964534785.1 uncultured Desulfobulbaceae bacterium
CAATACAAAAAAGTGGCACCAAATGGACGGCCAGGTGCAAATCTGTAACCATATTGTTATAATACATATTTTTCACTTTATAAGATATTTGTACTTTTTTTGTATTACACCCATTTGGTTTAGGATTCCGGGTTAAAGCCAAAAAAACCGAACCTCGAACCCCGAATCTGCAACCCCAAACCCGGAAGGAGAATCCCCATCATAGTCGTTGGTAATAAGAGTGGTCTTAAACCCCGTCAGTTAAAAGCACTGGAGCGGCTTGCCCAGAAGAAAATCAATGTTGATGAAATCATCAGCCGGGAGCTGGCCCGCAGCCTCACCGCTCTTTCTGTGGAGTTGAACCGGCAGCTCGGTCTGCTTGTCCACCGTTCCGGTCGGATAGAAGCGGTGATTGTCGGTGATTTTGACCGGATAGTTATCCCGGCTCTATCAGGTATTCGTTCGGCAGGTGGTCGTTTGCGTGGTCTTCGCTGTATTCGTACTTCTTTCTCAGTCAACGGGATGAACGATGAAGATGTC
>CAZHPX010000247.1:529-2947 GCA_964534785.1 uncultured Desulfobulbaceae bacterium
TCTGCGTCTTGATCTGTTTTCTGTCCTGACCATTAAAGATAAGTTGCCGGATTTGCTTTATACCATTCATCTTGTTCCTGAGCATGGCAGAGGTAAAGGATGGGTAGAGCTTGATCCTGTTCATCCAGCCCGCCAGAAGGAATCATGTCTGGAACTGATAGAAGCGGTTGAAGCTGAATTTACCCGCTTGCGGCCGGTGCAAGAGGTGGATAAGGGGCTGGACATGGCCCTGCTTGTTTCGGTGACCACTGCCGGCCGGGATAAAGCGGAAGAATCTCTTGCAGAGCTTGCTGAACTTGCCCGTTCCGCCGGGGTACAGGTGCTTGAGAAGGTAATCCAGAGACGGCGGAAGATCCATCCCCATTTTATCATCGGCAGAGGCAAGTTGATGGAGATCATGTTGATGAGTCTTCAGCTTGGAGTGAACCTGCTCATCTTCGATCAGGAACTCAGCCCTTCCCAGATTCGTTCGGTTACTGATCATACAGATTTACGGGTAATTGACCGAACCCAGTTGATTCTTGATATCTTTGCGGATCGGGCCAGATCACGGGAGGGAAAGTTACAGATAGAAATGGCCCAGCTTAAATACATGCTGCCGAGGCTATCTGAGCGTGATGATGCCCTCTCCCGTCTCACCGGAGGAATTGGAGCAAGAGGGCCGGGGGAAACCCGTCTTGAAATTGACCGCCGCCGGGTTAATGATCGGATTACCAGACTGGGCGGGGAATTAAAAAAGGTTTCCCGGCAGCGATTTCATCGACGTAACCGACGGAGAAAAAAAGATATTCCGGTAATTTCTCTGGTTGGTTATACCAATGCCGGCAAATCTACTCTCTTAAATACCCTGACTGAGAGTGATATCCAGGCGGAAGATCTGCTTTTTGCCACCCTTGACCCAACCAGCCGCAGGCTCAAGTTCCCCCATGATGTTGAGGTGATAGTCACAGATACGGTTGGCTTTATCCGTAACCTGCCCGCTGATTTATTTAAAGCGTTTGCCTCTACTTTTGAAGAGTTAGAGGAGGCGGATCTGTTCCTCCATGTGATTGATCTGACTAGTCCTCTCTGGCGGGATCAGGTACAGGTGGTGGAAGATCTGCTTGCTGAGCTGGAACTTGAGCAGATTCCCTGTTTGAAAGTATTCAATAAAATAGACCGGGTTCGCAGTCAGGGCGGGAGTATTCCCGCCGGTGAGGACGGAGTTTTTGTCAGTGCCATTGATGCGGCCACTCTCTTGCCTCTGTTATGTAGAGCCGGGGAAATGCTTGGTATACGGGGGAGAATAGCTGAATAATCTTTATCACCAGAGAGAAGTCAGGTTTGCAGGTAAAATCCCAAGGCTTTGTCATAAGGAGTATTGGTAAAGAACTCACAACCGATGTAATTATCTTGCATTGCACGGACGGTCGCATCTTTTCTGATTCTGGTCATGTTTTTGTCTTTTAAGTTAAACTCAAGAGTTATGTTCAGACCTGTCTTTAAGTGATGCTGTCCGGAAAGGGTAAAGCCAATGCCGCTCTTTGATATATTATGGATATGAATTATGCCGCCGCCAACTATTTTGGGAGTGGTGATGGTATAAGTACCGGGCAGGTTGACTGGTTTGCGATAATGGCGGCGGAAGTCCAGGTTTAATTCAAACCTTTCTCCGCAACGGCAGCGAATCCGGATAACATGTCTCTTGTGCCGGTAGGGGGCAGCGGAGATATGTTTGGCTGTGTTGCAGGCTGGACAGATAACCGTGGCATTATCGTCACTGTTGATATATGATTTGATTTTGTTGATTATCATCGGGTTTCAGTCGTAGATGATGCTGGGATAGTTTTCGAGAACAGCCTCGGTTTCCGGATCAAGCTCGGCAGCCAGTTCGTGGATCTGATATTCATGACCACACCCCCTGCAACAGAGCTTAACCTGCCGGCAATGCCGGATAATTTCAAGTTTTTCCCCGCATTTTTTACATATCATGGTTAACTGGTGAGCTGACTGCGGGTGAAAACGGCATGGAGTGGATAGCCTGCCTTTGCCAGCTCTTCGGCTCCGCCTTCTTCCCTGTCCACCACTGTTGCCACTAACCCGACTTTATACCCTTCGTTTTTCACCCGTTTTATAACTTTTATCAGGGTACCGCCGGTGGCGACAACATCCTCTAACAGGGCGACCGTGCAACCGTTCTTCAGGTTGGATTTCCCTTCTAAGTAATTGCCGGTTCCGTGACCTTTGGCCTCCTTGCGGATAATAAAGGCGGGTATGGGTTGTTTCCCTAACCAGCTAACGACGGAAACAGCCGTGACTAACGGGTCGGCTCCGAGGGTCATACCGCCGACCGCCTCAATGGGTGCCGGTGAATTTTTCAGCATTTCATAGAGGAGGCGACCGCAAAGGTAGCCTCCTTCGGCATCAAGGGTGGTCTGT
>CAZHPX010000248.1:0-2915 GCA_964534785.1 uncultured Desulfobulbaceae bacterium
CTATTCCTTCTACTCGTTTTCTAAAGATGATATTATCAGTGACCAGACTATTATATAATCTCGGCAGACGGGAACGAAACAGTTTGATGAATTCTCTGGTTCCGGTGATGAACTCATCATCAATATCATTATAAACTCCACCAAAACGGAAATAACAGTAAGTCAAGCGGGAGCCGGTAACCCGTTCCAAAAGATCAAGAATCTTTTCACGGTCATCAAGGGCATACAGCAAAGGGGAAAAAGCACCGAGATCAAGGAGAAAAGCTGCCCACCAGAGAAGATGGCTGGACAAACGGTTGAGCTCAACCGTGATAACCCGAATATATTCAGCCCGCTCAGGCACTTCGATGCCGGCAGTCCGCTCAACAACAAGACAGTAACCATGGTTAAAAGCCAGAGCGTGGAGATAATCCATTCTGGCGGTATAGGACATGAATTGGGCATAGTTCAAGTCCTCGGCTATTTTTTCGTGCATGCGATGGATATAGCCAAGCACAGGTTCAGCCTTGACAATATACTCCCCGTCCATGGTCAACTTGACCCGCAATACCCCATGGGTGGCAGGATGCTGGGGGCCAAGGTTAAGGACAAAAGTCTCGTCAGGACGACACTCGGCAGGTACAGTCATGGTTTGAAATCCTTTAAAAGAGGGTGAAAATCAGCATCTTCCGGGAGAAGAATGGGAATCAGGCCGGGATGCCCCTGGAATTTTATCCCGTAGAAATCATGGGTTTCCCGTTCATGCCAGTCTGCGGCCGGGAATATTCCCGAAATACTGGGAAGATGCGGATCATCACGATCAACAGTCGTCCTGACCACCACCCGGCATTGCTTAAGACCATATTGATTATAGTCGTAAATAATTTCAAGCCTGTTGTCCTTAATCCAGTCAACTCCGGTAATTGATTCAAGAAAGAACCCTTCAGCATCCATGATACGGGCGGCAACAACTACCTGGTCATGCTCACAGAGAGCATCAAGAGCCGTGCCACACTTCCCATGTTCAGTCAACAAAAGACCACTTCCCCGCATATCCTCCTTTTTTTCTTTCGCCTCAATTACATCCTCCGCCGTCTTTTCTTTTTCATCTGCCTGCTCGGGAAAGAGCTTGAGAAGAGCCGCCCTGGTTTTCTCTATAATGTTATTTTCAGCATTGTTTTTCATGTCAGACTTCCGATTTGTTCAGGCTGACGGCGAGGCCAGCGACGAGTACCGGTCAACTTTTCCTCAAGAGTCATAATCCCCTCAAGCAATGCCTCCGGTCTTGGCGGACAGCCGGGAATATACACATCAACAGGCAGAAACTTGTCAACACCCTCCACCACATTATAGTTATTTTTACATTTGAACGGACCGCCGGAAATAGCACAGTTACCCATGGCGATAACCCATTTAGGCTCAGGCATCTGGTCATAAAGAGTCCTGACCGCCAGTTCCATCTTTCTGGTAACAGTACCGGCAACGATCATAACATCAGACTGACGGGGAGACGGCCGAAAAACCTCGGCCCCAAACCGGGCAATATCAAAGCGGGCACCACCGGTACACATCATTTCAATGGCACAACATGCCAGACCAAAAGTCATGGGCCAGAGCGAGTTGGCCCGGCATAGAGTGAGTAAATTATCTAATTGAGTAAACTGAACTACTGATGACGGTATTTCTTCCGTTCCCATGTAAATACTCCTTTCACCCATGCATAAACAATGGCCAGCGATAAGATACCAAGAAAAATCAGTATGTTAAAAAAAGCACTGGCAGCAACATCCGGGCTGTTATAGGCGACAGCAACCGGAAACAAAAACAGAATATCAACAGCAAAAGCCAGAAAAATAAGGGCATACATATAATAAATTATACCAAAACGAATCCAGGCGGACCCGAGAGGTTCCATACCGCATTCAATAAGCTGGCCGGTTTTTCCTGCTGTGTTACGGGTGTGGGAAGTGGGGCTGATAAGTTTGACAATAATGATTGGGCCAAAGCCAAAGAGAAGAGCACCAAACAAGAAAACGGTTATATAGATAATATCGGTAAGAATCAGCTCTTCCATGTCTGCCCCCTATGAAGTTTATTATAAGGAATGACCTGAGCAATAATGCTCTATATGATAATTTGTCAACAAAAAAATATATAATCGTGTTTTTGCACAGACAATTAAATGAATATTTGCCCGATTTGATTTAATATGGTATTGAAAGTTTTCCCCTCGACGATTAATACTGATGGTGCCGGTCACCACAAAAACACATAAAAAATGGCTATCACTCTAAGGCAGTTGGAAATATTCATAACCGTCGCCGAAACTCAGCAGGTGACCAGGGCCAGCAAAAAACTTTTTCTTACCCAGTCAGCGGTTTCCATGGCTCTTGGTGAGCTTGAAAACCAATTGAGCGGCCCGCTTTTTGACCGGCATGGCCGCAGTCTCCTCCTCAATGACCGGGGGCGTTACCTGCTGCCCATGGCAAGAAATATCATATTTCAGGTGTGGAATGTCGAGTCCCTGCTGACCGAGGAAAAGGATACCATTGCCGGTTCTCTGGAGATAGTAGCCAGTTCAACCATCGGCAATTATATTCTTCCTTATCTGGTAGGCCTGTTTATGCGTCTTCATCAGGATGTGAGAATCAATATGCTGGTGGCAAACAGCCAGCAGGCGGAAAAACTGGTCTCCGAGGGAACCATGGACCTGGGTTTTGTCGAAGGTAATATCAATGTGAATGACGAAATGGTAAAGGCGGAATCATGGTTCAGGGATGAGTTACGGATTATTGTCAACCCTTCCCATCCACTTGCAGAACAAAATACTTTCAAGATGCCCGATGACCTGGGAAAAACGACCTGGGTAATGCGTGAAGAAGGTTCCGGCACAGCCCAGATTTTCAAAAAAAGGCTGGGTAAAGAGGCTTCCCGCC
>CAZHPX010000249.1:0-2910 GCA_964534785.1 uncultured Desulfobulbaceae bacterium
GCGGCTGGGGCAGCTGCGCGGCAACCGCTTCACCATCCGGGTCGCCGACGCCGATGGTATAGATCACCACACCGCGATCGGCGGCCAGTGCGGCGGCGTTGACCGGGGTCATACGGCTCGAGGTGTCGGCCCCGTCCGACAGCAGGATCATCAGCCGCTGATGTGGTGGTGGCTGTCTGGCCGTATACGTGTGCCCCAAGGGAAGTGGCACTTCCCGGGTAAGCGTTTAATTAACCCCACCTGATAAAGCATGTAAAAATTAGATATAAAATTTAAACAGCGGGACCTGCAAGCATGGTTTTATCAATATTTTGGGGCATCAGAGCCATAAAATCATCATCGGTCATGGCTTCAGGTAAATTTTTAAAAAGATATTTCAGATACCAGTATGGTTCAAGGCCATTTGCCTTAGCGGTTTCGATAAGGGTGTAAATACACGCACCGGCATTAGCACCTTCAGGCGTGCCAGAAAATAACCAATTTTTTCGACCCACGACAAAGGGTCTTATTGCATTTTCAACTACATTATTATCAGGGCCAACGATACCATGTTCTGCATACAAAACCAGCCGATGCCATTGACTGAGAGTATAGTTGATTGCCTTACCAAGTAAGCTTTTGGGTGGAACCTTGTCAACTCTTGCATCTAACCATTTTTTAAATTCTTTGAGGATGGGCACGGCTTTCTCTTGTCTTAGTTTGTACAGTCCATCCGTTGACAATTCTTGTTCCCTGGCTTGTTTTTCTATTTTATAAAGCTTGCTGATATACTTTAAAGCAGTCCCAGCATTACCAGTAGATGAAACACCTTTTTGTCTTCCTAAGGCTTTTACCACATCTGTAAATTTTCTGCGGGAATGCACCCAACATGCAACATGGATTATCCCTTGTATCGTATCAAGAAAATTATACCCGGCATATCCGTCCGTTTGGACAATACCCTGGTATCCATTTAAAAACTGTGATGCGACATCGCCGGATCTTGACGGGTGATACTGGAATAAAATGATCGGTTTGTCTGGTGTTCCCCCTTTGAACACCCACATATAACATTTTGACCGTTTTGGCACTTTCAATACTTGAACAGTTGTTTCATCAACATTAATCACCGAGCCTTTGAGGATCTGGGCCTGCATAAAACCCAGCAGAATTTCACATGCTTGAGCGACTTTCATCGCCCAGTTGCACATGGTTGATCTGGGCAGTTCAACACCAATTCTGGTAAATTGTTTTTCCTGCCGGTAAAATGGCAGGGCATCAGCAAATTTGGCTGTAAGAATATGGGCAAGTAGCCCTGGGGTTGCCATGCTTTTAGGAATCATCTGTTCTGGCATCCTGGCAATGGATACTGTGGGACCGTCATCTTCAACACCCTCACATTTTTTACAAGCATACTTATAACGAATATTCCTGATGACCTGCATTTTTGCAGGGATAATATCAAGTTGTTCAGATACCTCTTGTCCCGAACGGGTTTTAAGGCATCCACACCCACATTGTCTTTCTTCTTCTGTCAGTTCATGAATAACTTCAACTCGTGGCAGATTCTCCGGTAAGGGCTTACGTCCCCTTTTTTTCCGGGTATGGGATGCCACTTTTGTTTCTTCAGGCTCTTCTAATATCGGGCATTCAGGTCCAGGGATATTAAAAAGGGAAAGTTGATTGTCATCCCATCGTGCTTTTTCTGTTTTCCGGCCAAAAAGTTTATCTCTCAGAGACTGAATTTGCTCGTTTAAAATTTTAATTTCTGACTGGTACAAATGATTTTTTGTATTCAAATCAATTGCAACTTTTTTAAGGCTTTTAAGATCTGTTATGCCTGAGAGATTGTCATTTGTCATGCTCTGTATATAGCACAACCACGCACTTTTTCCTAGTTTTTTCTTCAAAAAATTGTAGTATATTTTAAAGATTTATGTGCATCTTTTTGATAAATTTTCAGACCGTTTATCAGCCAGGTAAGTTCTTGTGTTCCGATAGTCATTATCTCTTTTTTTGATGTCGGCCATTTGAATTGGTTTTTCTCCAGACGCTTGTGCCAAAGGCAAAATCCACTTTTGTCCCAGTATAAGATTTTAACCATATTTTGTTTTCGGTTACAAAATGCAAACAGGTGACCTGAGAATAGATCCAACTTGAGTTTTTCACTCACCAGGATGGAAAGACCATCAATGGATTTACGCATATCAGTAGTTCCTAAGGCAATATAGACCTTTAAATTATGGGCTGGCAGAAACATTATCAAGCAATTACCTGAAGTAATCGCTCCAGTGTAATTTGTGAAAATCCATCCGGAATCTCAACTTGAAACCCACATTTGATATTTAACCGTAGGACATTTGATAAATGGTGCATGCCGGGGTCTTCCAGGTGCACCGGAGCCACCTGGACAAACTCTGCTGGTAAATTTTTCTTTTTAAATTTGTTTTTCCAATAAGTGAAACGATTGGGCCGCAGACTATATTTTCTGCAATACGCATTCTGGGTAAGTTCTGTTTTAGACCATTCTTTCAGGTGGTTTTTCCAGAATTTATTCCGCTTTGCATTTACTTTTTTTGATCGTTTTGACATCGCCCAAGCCTCCTTTAATTTTAAGGTTGACTCAATATGTCATGCTAAGAAAAATAATATAAGATGGGGTTTATTAACCGCTTACTTTCCAGCGGTGAGGCGGCTGTGACATACTTTGAATCCGGCACCGCTGACCTGGTGATCCTGGATATGATCATGGATCCGGGTATTGACGGACTTGAAACCTTCAGGAGAATCAGGCAAATCAATCCAGATCAAAAACTCCTCCCTGTTTTAAAGTTTGGGTCAGCCCTCAACCCAGGGCCGGCAGAATTTCATGGTATTTGCCTTGCATTACTGTACAATCCCTTTGATAATAATGTATCATGAAATACCATG
>CAZHPX010000250.1:0-2910 GCA_964534785.1 uncultured Desulfobulbaceae bacterium
CAAGAATACCGTCCCCGGTGGTGTTATGATCGAGGAAAACCAGGTGGCCGGACTCCTCGCCCCCAAAGTTATAACCTTTGTTACGCATGGCCTCAACCACATACCGGTCGCCGACTTTGGTGCGGATAAGATGACCCCCCATTTCTGTCATGGCCTTTTCCAGGCCCATATTGGACATGACCGTGGCAACCAGGGTTTTTTTCTTTAGTTTTCTTCGACTCATCAGCTCTTTGGCACATATTGCCATGATATGGTCGCCGTCAACTATTTTTCCCCGTTCATCGCAGACAATCAGCCGGTCACCATCCCCGTCAAGGGCAAGTCCTATATCAGCCCCAAGCTGTTTGACCTTTTCAGCCATTTTTTCAGGATGTAGAGCCCCGCATTCGTGGTTGATGTTTTTACCATCGGGGTCAACGCCTATGGCAGTAACTTTTGCTCCAAGTTCCGAGAAGACAAAGGGAGCCACCTTGTAGGTTGCCCCATGGGCACAGTCAAGGACAATGTGAAAATCATCGAGGGTGTATTGTTTGGGGAAAGTGTTTTTGAGAAAGACAATATATCTTCCTTTTGAATCCTCAATCCTCGAAGCCTTGCCCACTTCATCGGCCACTGGCCTCAGGGCTGCCATCTTCTGGGAAAAAATCAAATCTTCGATGTCTCCCTCAACTTTATCCGGGAGCTTGAAACCGTTGGCAGAAAAAATCTTTATCCCATTATCCTGAAACGGATTATGGGAAGCTGAAATCACTACTCCGGCATCGGCCCGCATGGATGTGGTGATAAAGGCAATCCCGGGGGTCGGCAGTGGGCCCAGTATCTGGACATCAACCCCCATGGAGCAGATTCCGGCGGCAAGGGCATTTTCGATCATATAGCCGGAAAGCCTGGTATCTTTGCCGATCACAATATGGTGTCCCTTGGTTCTGTTTTTGACGATAAACGCTATAGCCCTGCCTATCTGCATGGCTATTTCCGTGGTCATGGGGTAGATATTGGCTGTACCGCGAACCCCGTCCGTGCCAAAAAGTTGTTGCATGGTTTCGTCCCGTTAATTTTCTTTTTTAGTATCTTTATCGTTTGAATTATCCATTTCCGGAACCAACTGCACTTTTTCCGGGTGGATGGCAAGAACTTCAAGCGGAGCATGGTTCGGCACTGTAATCCCTGAAACCATGACTTTTACTTCCTGGGGAAAATCATCTCCTTCCGGCCGGGCAGAAGCCCTGAACAGCATAGCTGGTTCCGGAGTGTCGCGGAAGAGGTTTTCCGGGATGCTGGCTTCAACTTTAATTGTGGATGGTATGGTTTTGACCGGGATATGGGCGTTATGAACATTTACAGGAATGCCGGTTACTGTTTTTTTAATCATTTTTTCCTGAACGGTAATTGTCACCAGGACAACTGGTTCGCCGATGAGATCAATCAGTTCCGGATTGAGATGAAGTTGAACCGGGATGGTTGTTGAGCGGTCAAGCCCGTCCAGGTTAATTGTATAAGTTTTTAGAGCAGAGTGATCATCAAGGATACTCAATGGCCCGGTAATGTTGAGCCTGTCCGGCTGGACAGAGACATCTGTTACTCTATAACCGGCAGAAGGCTTGCCTTCAAGTATTGGTTTGACGGGAATTTTCTGTTGGATAAGCTCGTCGATAAACAGGGTGGTATTGGTTGGCTGCAACCTGAGGACGCTGATGCCGCCTGGGAAACTTATGGAGTCTCTTTCATTTGTTATGATCAATGTTCCCGGGGATACATCGGATAGGTTTACAGGTCTGGTTATGTTTTTTGTCCGTAACTCCTGGACAAGGCTGCGGGGACCGCGAACCGTGACCTCAATATTTTTTTTGTACTGGTGGGATATAATAAGATTAGCTGGCAGGTTGATAATTTCAATGGGTACGGTGATGGTGATATCCACCTGTTCTTCACCGACGATAAAATACCAGAGAAAGATGGCAAGGCAGAGAGAAATTGCCTTGAGAATCCATTCCTTTATAGTTATACCGGCAATGCGGTTCAGGATGTTTTCTTTAAGCCGAGCCACTTTTTCCATGAAAAATTGTTGTCTTGTTTGGAAATAAGGATTTCCTGGAGTATATTGGTGAGAGCTTCTTCATCTTGCATAGTCATTATTTCGCCGGAACTGACCAGGGATATTTCCTGGGTTTCTTCCGATATGACAATTATAACAGCATCTGTTTCTTCGGAAAGCCCCAGGGCCGCCCTGTGTCTTGTTCCATACCTTTTAGAGATGTTATGATTTCCGGACAGGGGCAGCAGGCATCCGGCGGAGTGGATTTTACCATCCTTGATAATAACCCCGCCGTCATGCATGGGAGATGAAGGGAGGAAAATGGCAATCAGGAGTTCATTAAGCAGTCTGGCATCAAGGGAGAAGCCGGTTTCGATATAATCCCGTAATCCTGTCTGCCGTTCCATTACGATCAGAGCCCCGATTCGTCTTCTTGCCATATAGATGGAGGCAGTGATAATTTCATTGAGATCATCAAGGGCAACATTATGTTTTTTATGAAATGGAGATTTACCCATCTGGGTTAGAGCCCTGCGAATATCTGACTGGAAAACAATTATAATAATCAAAAGGATAGAACTTAAAAATGTCTTGAGCAGCCAGTTGAGAGTCAGCAGGTCCAGACGGGCAGAGATGAAATAGAGGGTGGTGATGACCATCAACCCCAGCAGCATCTGGACGGCACGGGTACCGCGAATCAGAAGAATGAATCGATAAATTATGTATGAGACGATGAGGATGTCAAGTGCATCCTGCCATCGCATGGCGTTGAGAATGTCAAACATTGGTCATGGTTGTCTGCCTGAGGGGTAATTACATTTTACCGCCATGGAAATCTTTTTTATCTTATCCCTGAATTCGTGACGAAAAAGCAT
>CAZHPX010000251.1:0-2910 GCA_964534785.1 uncultured Desulfobulbaceae bacterium
GCTCGCCCCTTGTAGGAAACCTGTGTGTTCGCCCCTACAGGGACAAAGGAAACCATGACGATGGGCAGGCATAAGTACGATCATAAAAAAAAAGTTGAACATGAGGGCTTTGAAAATGGAGATGCCAGACATCCTCTTTCTCTCGCCTTTTCCACCTGCCCCAATGACACTTTTATTTTTTATGCCCTTGTCCACGGACTTGTTGGGCCAAATAACCTTTCCTTTGCCGAACCAGTACTGACCGACGTGGAAGAGCTGAACCTCCTGGCCAGGGAAGAAAAATTTGCGGTGAGCAAACTCTCTTTCCATGGTCTTGGCCATGTCCTTGACAAATATACTCTTCTCAGTGCCGGGGCCGCTCTGGGCAGAGGGTGCGGCCCGCTTCTGATTTGCAGAGAATCAATGAGCCGCATAAAAGATGGGTGCAGAATCGCCATTCCAGGTCGCTATACCACCGCAGCCCTGCTTCTTGAGCTCTATTTTGACCGGCAGGTGGAAGTGGTAAGCATGGGTTTTGATCAGATAATGACAGCGGTTGGCAAAGGAAAAGTGGACGCTGGAGTGATTATTCATGAGTCCAGGTTTACCTATCAAAAGTTCGGTCTCCATTGTCTCTGTGATCTTGGGGCGTGGTGGGAAGCGGAGACAGGTCTGCCCATACCCCTGGGGGGGATTGCTGCCCGTACCTCTCTTGGCATGGATGTTTTGCTTGAAATTGACAGGGCTATCCGGGCAAGCCTTATCTTTGCCCGTGCCAATTCCGGATTAACTGGTGAGTATATAAGGAAATATGCAGGGGAGATGGATGAGCAAATCTGCATAAATCATATTAACCTGTATGTCAATGATTTTTCTGATAATCTCGGCAGGGAAGGGTTGGAGGCGGTGAGGGAACTTTTCCGACGGGGTCGAGACAAGGGTATTATACCTGATTTTCCTTTTAACGCGATCAGGGTAACTTGATGAATAAAGCCTTTTTAGTAAATTTGCCGGTTATTGGTATCTGTGGTCATAGCGGTTCTGGTAAAACCACCCTTATTGAGGCTTTGCTTCCCCTTTTTATTGACCGGGGCCTGCGGGTGGCTGTGGTCAAGCATGGAGCAAGGGGAGTAAGTCTTGATAAACCCGGTAAGGACAGTGACCGTTTTTATAAGGCTGGTGCAGATGTGGTTCTGCTTGGCAATGAGCAGTTTTTCCGATACCATCAGCTTGATTATCAGGAGATTCTATGTCGTCTCTGTTTCGATCACGATCTGGTACTGGTTGAAGGACATAGCTCAACAGTAGTGGAAAAGATATGGCTGCTTGGTGAAAATGATACAAAACCACCGCCGGAAGTGGATGATATAATCATCTCCATTGTTCCTGAGGAGCGGATGGTAGAGAGTCTTTTCGGCAAAATATCAAGCTGGCTCGCAAAGCGGGTAAAAACTCTGCCGATCTGCGGATGCCTGTTGATTGGCGGCAAGTCCAGGCGGATGGGACAGCCTAAACACCTGCTTATGGAGAATGGGCAGACCTGGTTGGAAAAAAGCGTGGCTGTTCTGGAGGGGAAAGTTGAATGCCTGGTTCTGGCTGGCGGGGGAGAAGTCCCTGCTTCACTTGCCCGCCTGCCCCGGATTCCAGATATTGTTGATCTGGCCGGACCTTTATCGGGAATGCTTGCGGCCATGCGCTGGCAGCCACAGGCATCATGGCTGGTTGCGGCCTGTGATATGCCTGATATATCGGCAGAATCAATAGAGTGGTTGTTTAGTCAGCGACAGGCCGGGACGTGGGGAATATTGCCGTCCTTTGAGGACAGCATCCGGGTTGAACCGCTTCTTGCCTGGTATGATTTCCGGATGCTCCCTGTTCTTGAAAAAATGGCTGCTGCCGGCTGTTTAAGTCCTGGGGCGGCAGCAGAGCATGAACGGGTTATAATTCCTGAACTGCCTGCCCGACTCCATCAGGCCTGGAGCAATGTCAATACTGTGGAGGAAAGGCAGCAGAGAGAGGTGGAGACAGGGTGAATAGGGAGAAATAAAGAAATGGCCATCAGTTGGGAATTTGAAAAATACTTTGTCAATGTTTCTACAGGTTGCCCATATGGTCTGAACCGTAAGGCGGTGTTTCACCAGGCCATGTTTATCAAGGTTGACGATGAATCCATGGGGGATTTTTTTGCCCATGGGTACAGGCGCAATGGTAACTGTATGTACAGTATGCGTTGTCTGGACTGTTCCGGTTGTGTGCCGATTCGTATCTGTCCGGATCGGTTCCGGCCTAACCGCATCCAGAGAAGGGTCAGGAAAAAAAACAGGGATGTCCGGATCGGGATTGCACCACTTACCATGGGTGATGAAAATCTTGCTCTCCTTGATAAATTTCTTCGCATTCGTTTTCCGGATGGGACGGCTGCTTCTGAAAGTTATTATACCGGATTTTTTATCACTTCCATGACCAACTGTTTTGAAATCCGTTATCGGCTGGATGACCGTCTCATCGGGGTGGCAATTGTCGATGGTTCTTCTTTCTGGCTTAATGCGGTTTATTTCTATTTTGACCCGGATTTGTCTGATCGCAGCCCCGGTATTTTCAATATCTTGAACCTCATTGATTTTTGCTGTAACCGGAGAAAAACCTATATTTATTTAGGCTACCATATAGAGGCAATTCAGGCCATGTGTTACAAGTCAGCCTTTAAGCCCCATGAACTACTGTTTGACGGGAATTGGCATGAATGTCCGCCAGCAGAGCGGTAATGGGGCAATAAAACGTATCCTCCCCCTAAAAGACGGTTGTCTTTTTCCACGTATCACTTCGTTTTTATACGATATTCTTCTCGGACTGAATCCGGCACTCACCGATATTAAGAACATAATGCCCTGCGGGCAGATCAGATTGAATGTCGAATATCGAATGTCGAAG
>CAZHPX010000252.1:0-2889 GCA_964534785.1 uncultured Desulfobulbaceae bacterium
AGCCCTCATTATCAGCATATAATAATTTTCAGTTATTTTTTTTGCAGTTAATCTCAAAAAAAGATTGACCATAAATAGATTTCTGGTAGTATAAGGTATTTTATGAAAATGAATGGGCCTATAGCTCAGCTGGCTAGAGCCACCGGCTCATAACCGGTCGGTCCCTGGTTCGAGTCCAGGTAGGCCCACCATCTCCAGATCATGAAAGGTGGAGTATATAGTATTTTTACCCCTTTCTTAATATATAAATAGAAATAAACAAATAAAAATACAGGCTTTTGAAAACAACGCCTTTACCACAACATTTAAGGTCTTCCTCCCCGGCCTGTAATATACCGGACAGGAAAGACAACAAAAAGAGGTATACTCCATAAAAAGAGTGTACCTTTTTTTTATTTACAGGCTTAAAAAATGCCATCTGTCCAAAAACTCCTTGACATTCTTGAAGAAATAGCACCCTCACAATTATCGGAATCGTGGGATAATACCGGATTGCTTGTCGGAGATCCGGAGGCTGAAATATACGGTATTATGATAGGTCTTGATCCAACCCTTCCGTTACTGGCAGAAGCCGTGGCCAAAGGGATAAATGTGGTCATCACCCATCACCCTGTAATTTTTCATCCTCTTAAATCCCTGTGCAGTGATAACCCCACGGGTCGTCTTCTTTATTTTGCTGTAAAAAACAATCTCCATATTATTGGTTGTCATACCAATCTTGATTTTGCACCAGGAGGAGTCAGTGATATTTTTGCCAGGGAACTCGGTTTGACTGATATTACTCCCCTGGTACCATCTCCATGTGGAATGGCAGACAGCGGTCTGGGCAGAACCGGAAGTTACCTGACACCTGTAACCCCAGATGAATGTATAGAAAAGATATACCGTATCAGCAATGCTCCATGGCTGCTGGAAGCAGGCCCAAGGCCGGAACAGGTGCAAAAAATAACGGTATGCGGTGGCTCCGGTTCTGATTTTGCGGAAATTGCCATGGAGACAGGAGCAGATCTGTTTATAACCGCCGAAATAAAGCATTCCGTGGCCCGCTGGGCAGAAGAGGCCGGGTTCTGGCTCATTGATGGCGGTCATTTTGCCACTGAATATCTGATTATTGATTCTTTACATAAAAAAATTTCAACAGAACTTTCTCTTTATGGTTTTGAACTTATCGTAGAAGCGGCCGGTCAGAGTCCGCCGCTAAATATAATAAAGCTGTAAAAACAGGAACAGGCATACCACTTAGGAGCTGAAAATAAATAACTCATCGTTTTTGCATCCCTGCTCCAGGCCATCTTTAGCCGCTCCTCAATCACAAAATCCTCAACGTAGTGCTGCTACGCCTGCGGTTTTGTTCAATCGGATCAACTAAATATGACCTAAATCATGGCACAAATTCCAATGACTTATTATTTACAGCTCCTTAAAGAACAGAGAAGAGCAAAAGGAGTAAACCATTGAACGCTGAAATGAATCAACTCGTAACCATGCAGGAAATTGATGCTGAACTTGCCGGATTTGACCGCGAAATCGGCAGGCAGGAAGAGGAAATCAGTAACCGTAAACAGGCAATTGTGGAAAAACAAGCGGCAATTGAGGCTTGTCGTAATAAAATCACCCGGCTTAATCAGAAAAAACAGGAAGTAAGTATTGAATACGAAGATGCCAGCGTACAAATTAAAGACCGGCAAAACAAGATGATGCAGGTACAGACCAGCCGGGAGCACCAGGCATTGCTCAAGGAGATTGAAGCAAGTAAACGGGTGATTAAAGAAAGCGATGAGCAGCTTATTAAGATTATGGAAGAAATGGAGGAAACTGAACATAAGGTCGCAGAGCTGGACAATCTGCTCAAGGGGGAACAGACTCTGCTTGGTGAAGAAACTGGGGTTATAAATAAAAAAATTAAAAAAATAACCGCAAAACGCAAGACTGTTGCCCTTAAACGAAATAAACTGGCAAAAGAATTAAGCGGGGTGCTGCTCAAACGCTATAATATATTGATAAAAAAACGAGACGGTCTGGCCGTGGTCAGGGCAATCAATGGTGTCTGCCAGGGATGCTATATGAGCGTTCCTCCCCAGCAATTCAACGAAATCCTGAAAGGTGATAAACTCCATTTCTGTCCTACCTGTCAACGGGTCATCTATTTTGAAGAAGAGGTCAGCGTAGAAGCCTGATGACTGAATATCCAGGGGGGAAAAAAAAGATAACCAGAAAACTGCTCAGCCATTTAAGTGATGAGCAGCTCCGGATAATTTTCCCCAAAAGCAGGCCTGGGTATATCCGGGCTGTTCTGCTTGGTCAAAAAGCAGATAATGTTGATGCTGCTCTGCCCGGTCCAAGCAGAGCGGGGAATAAAAACACTTGCTGCAAACTGTTTACAGATGGTGCTTCACGGGGCAACCCCGGTCTTGCTGGAGCAGGAGCGGTCATTTATGATGGAGATGGTGGAGAGGAGTTATGTTCTCTTGCCAGATTTATTGGCACTTGTACCAATAATGTTGCCGAATATAAGGCATTGATTGCCGGAATCGAGTTAGCCGGGGAGACAGGATGCTGGCAATTGGATATATTTCTTGACTCGGAACTTATTGTCAGGCAGATTACCGGCAGGTACAAGGTTAAGAACCAGACCCTGAAACCGTTATTCGCAGCGGTAATCGAGTTATTGGCAAAATTTGAGAAATTCACCGTTAACCATGTTCCCCGGGCAGAAAATTCCCGGGCCGATGAACTGGCTAACCGGGGGATTGATGAACGGACAGGTTAACTATCTGATAATATTCTTTGTTTCTAAGGTCATAAAAAATGGGGCGGGCACATGATCGCTCCGGTTTGTCTGCCGGGGAGGAAAGTCCGAACACCGCAGGGCATGACGGTTCGTAACGC
>CAZHPX010000253.1:0-2868 GCA_964534785.1 uncultured Desulfobulbaceae bacterium
CCCGCAACAAGCTAATCGTTTTCACCGGTCTTTCCGGCTCGGGAAAATCAACCCTGGCCTTTGACACCCTCTATGCCGAGGGACAGCGCCGCTATGTTGAATCTCTTTCAACCTATGCCCGCCAGTTCTTGGGCCAGATGGACAAACCTGCCGTTGACCTGTTGGAAGGGTTGTCCCCGGCAGTGTCAATTGAGCAGAAGACCACCAGCAAAAACCCCCGCTCCACGGTTGGCACGGTAACCGAAATATACGACCATCTCCGCCTTCTTTTTGCCCGGGCAGGTATTCCCCATTGTCCCGGGTGCAGCAATCCCATTCAATCCCAATCCATCGAGGATATGGTGGAAAATCTTTTAAACTCTCCCAAAGGCGAGAAAGTTATCCTCCTTGCCCCGCTTATTACAGGGCGGAAGGGACAGCATGAACAGCTTTTGGCGAGACTCAAAAAAGAAGGTTTTGTCCGGGTACGGGTTAATGGCAGAGTTTTATCCTTAGATAATGAAATCGTCCTTGAAAAAAACAAATACCACAGCATTGAAGTGGTGATAGACAGACTGGTGTTAAAATCAGGCTTGAGACGACGGCTTGACGAATCAATCAGCACCGCAGTCAGGCTAAGTGAAGGAACCATGCTGGCTTTTTTCCCGGACAGAGACGAAGAACTGTTATTCAGTGAAACCGCGGCCTGCCACAGTTGCTCCCTGTCTGTCCCCGAACTCTCCACCCAGCTTTTTTCCTTTAACAATCCAAAAGGTGCCTGCCCGGTATGCAGTGGTCTTGGTGCTAATCAGTTTGTTGATGAACGGTTGATTGTTCCAGATGATAATATCAGCTTGAATAATGGTGCCATTGCTCCCTGGAACAGACGCAGGCTCTCTACTTATGCCCGCCAATGGCTGGCAGCCCTTGCCAGGCATTATGGTTTTGATTTAGACCTGCCGTTTAAGAAAATTGACAGCAAAATCAGAAAAAAAATCCTCCACGGGACAGGGCGGGAGAAAGTAGAATTTCACCACCAGCGGGGACGCAGAACTCTTATCTCCACTATTAGTTTTGAAGGAATTATTCCCCGTTTAAACAGGCTGTTCAGGGAAACCAGTTCCAATCGAATCAGGGAAGAGGTTTCCCGTTTTATGAATGAACAACCATGCCCTGAGTGTAATGGCAACCGCTTAAAACCGGAAGCATTGGCAGTGCGGATCGGCCCCTGGTCAATCATGGGGATGACCGGTCTTGCTATTGACAAGTTGATTGTCGAGTTGAGCGGACTTGAGTTTGGGGCAAGGGAGGCAATGATTGCCGAGCCAATTCTCAAAGAAGTCCTTGAGAGACTCTCATTTTTACAAGGGGTTGGTCTGGGGTACCTGTCTTTAAACAGAAAATCAGGAACCCTCTCCGGCGGGGAGGCCCAGCGAATTCGTCTCGCCTCCCAGATCGGTTCCCGCCTCGCCGGAGTACTGTATATTCTTGACGAACCCAGCATAGGACTCCACCAGCGGGATAACAACAAGCTGATAAAAACCCTGCTCAGCCTCCGTGACCTTGGCAATACAGTTATCGTCGTCGAACATGACACCGATACCATTGCCATTGCCGACCATGTCCTTGACATCGGTCCCGGGGCCGGCGTCCATGGCGGTGAAATTCTCTATTCCGGCAAGGTGGCGGGTTTGCTTGACTGCAAAGAATCCCTGACCGGCGGCTACCTGACAGGCCGTCTCCAGATTCAGGTTCCCGGAAAACGAAGGCGAATAAAAAAAGGGAAAAAACATAATCTTGTCATCCATGCTGCTGAAGCCAATAATCTTAAAAAAATTACCGCCTCTTTGCCCCTGGGAGTAATGACCTGTGTCACCGGAGTATCAGGCTCAGGTAAGAGTTCCCTAATTATGGAAACTCTGCTCAAACAGGCAGCTCAATTTTTTGCAGACGGGGGTATCATCCCCGGCCAGGTCAGGATAGATGGACTGGACCTCATTGACAAGGTAATTGATATCGATCAGAGTCCCATCGGCAGAACTCCCCGCTCAAACCCTGCCACCTACACCGGGGTATTGACCCCGATTCGGGAGTTATTGGCAAGACTACCGGAATCAAGGGCTCGCGGCTACAAGTTAGGGAGATTTAGTTTCAATATCAAGGGGGGACGCTGTGAAACCTGTGAAGGGGACGGAGTCTTAAGAATCGCCATGCATTTTCTTCCTGACATCTTTGTTACCTGTGAACGCTGTCAGGGGAAAAGATATAATCCGGAGACGCTCAATATCCGTTACCGGGGAAAAAACATTGCCGAAATACTGGCAATGACCGTAGAGGAAGCCCTTGATTTTTTCAAAAATATTCCCCCCATAAAAAACCGCCTCCAAACCGTAGCGGATGTGGGACTGGGTTATATTACCCTGGGGCAGTCCTCGGTAACCCTCTCCGGTGGTGAGGCCCAGCGGGTTAAGCTGGCAAAAGAGCTGAGCCGGAGATCAACCGGCAAAACCCTCTACATCCTTGATGAACCGACAACCGGTCTTCATCCTGCCGATATTCAGCATCTCCTTGTGGTTCTGAACCGGTTGGTTGGAGGAGGAAATACCGTGGTGGTGATTGAACATAACCTTGATGTGATAAAGACCGCCGATTACATTGTCGACCTTGGCCCGGAGGGTGGGGACGGGGGCGGCATGGTGGTTGCGAGCGGCACACCGGAGGAGATAGCAGCCTGCCGGGAATCTTATACGGGCAGGTTTCTCCGCCAGATTCTTGATAGCAGGTAATTGTTTGGAAACTGTAAGCTACAGAGAATATCTCTTGAAAAAAAACAGGTCCGATTGTAGAGTTGCGATAATTTGGATTGTCTGCAAACGACTATGCCTCTTA
>CAZHPX010000254.1:0-2864 GCA_964534785.1 uncultured Desulfobulbaceae bacterium
AGGTGGGTATGGAAAATCTTCTCACCCCTTATCGACCTCTCTGGGAGGATGATGATATGCCATCTACAATCTTGCGGCTTTCTGAATCTTTCTTAAGGGATCTGATTGCCACTACCTTTGGCTTGCAGCATCTTGATAATTTTATCAGCAAGATTATCCGTACCCTGGAGGCACAAAAAGAGTTGCTTGATGAAAAAACCCTGGATCTGTTGATGACTTATAATCCGCAGAAGGCTATCAGTTCTCTGTTTAATGAGAATCTTAAGACCCATAACCTTATTCATCTTGGTAACAAGGGATTTAATCTGATGGTGCTGGCCGGAGATGGAAAACCTGTACCGCCGGCGGCAATAATTACCACTGAAATCTTTCGCTGCTGGTCTGCGGTTTCCGGTTTTGACCGGGCCCGGGATGAGTTTATGCGCAGGGTCAGGGCTGCCATCACCGAAATTGAAGAGCTGACCGGTAAGGTGTTTGGTTCCGGTGAGAATCCACTGTTGCTTTCTGTCCGCAGCGGCTCAGCCATGTCCATGCCGGGGATGATGTCCACCATTCATAATGTGGGAGCCAATGTTGATCTGACGGAAGAGTTTGTCGAACATAATCCTGCACAGGCCTATTTTGCCTGGGATAATTACCGTCGTTTTATTCAATCCTGGGCCATGGGCAGAAATGTTAACCGGGAAGAGTTTCAGGTTCTGATGAACAGTCATAAACAGCAATATGATAAAAAACTCAAAAGGGAATTTTCTGCCGGGCAGATGCGGGAGCTGGCTCTTAAATATGAAAAGGCGGTGTGGCGGCTCGGTTTCGGGGTTCCTGAAGACCCATGGCTGCAGTTAATTGGTGGTGTGGAGCTGGTGTTAGCCTCATGGAATACTCCCAAATCCTGTGAGTATCGGAGGTTGATGGGGGTATCCGACGACTGGGGGACTGCGGTTATCATCCAGGCCATGGTCTATGGTAACTTGAGCAGAGAGGCCGGCAGCGGGGTATTATTCACGGCTCATCCTTACCGGAAAGTAAGAAGGGTTGCCCTGTGGGGTGATTATGCCCCGGGTGACCAGGGCGAAGATATTGTTTCGGGGCTGGTTACCAGTTACCCTGTTTCCGTTGAGCAGGCTGAACTGGACGGTCGGGCAGCAGATAACACTCTCCAGATAAAGTTTCCGGCTATTTATGAGCGGTTGCTGTCTATCTCAAGAGATCTTGTTTATACCAAGGAGTGGAATCCACAGGAAATAGAGTTCACTTTTGAAAGCCCCAACCCCGAAGATTTATATATTCTTCAGACCAGGGATATGATCACCATTAAGAAAAAAGAACAGTTAAATGTCTTTGCAGATCAGAATAAAGCCCGGGAAGCAATACTCGGTAAGGGGATAGGGGTAAGTGGTTCTGCCATGTCCGGGCGGGCGGTGTTCACCGAGACAAATGTCCGCAGGCTTCGGCAGGAATGCCCTGATACAGCCCTTATTCTCATCCGTCAGGACACTGTGCCAGAGGATATCCGGGAGATATCCATGGCTGACGGGTTGTTGACCGCCCGTGGCGGCCAGACTTCCCATGCCTCTGTGGTCGCCACCCGTCTGGAAAAAACCTGTGTGGTCGGTTGTCGGGATCTTCAGGTTTATGAAACCAAAGAATATGCGGAAATACACGGTTACAAGATTAGTCTTGGTGATCAGATTGCCATTGACGGTCGTAATGGCCTTTTTTTGAAAGGGAATTTTGTTATTCGGGAAGAGGTTCATATTTTGCCGTTATAGTTCAGGTAACAGGTCCCGGTGGGGAAGGGGATATGAAAAAAATACAATCATCATATAGTATCATTATCAGCGATATAAGCTGTTCTGCCTGTGTCGCCAATGTGGAGAAGGCTGTCAGGGCAGTGGACGGGGTAACCGGGGTTGCTGTCAACCTGGTGGGCAAAGAGGCATTGATCACCGGCGGAGATCCGAAGGTTGTGGTTGAGGCTGTTATTGCCAGGGGATATGAGGCATCTCTGTCTCCGTCTGATGCAGTTGACATGGGCGTAACCAACGGATATGAGGTGATAATCTCTGATATGAGCTGTTCTGCCTGTGTTGCCAATGTGGATAAGAGTATCCGGGCGGTGGGTGGCGTGGAGAAGGTCGAAGTAAATCTGATTGAAAAAAAAGCCAGGGTATGGGGCGGTGAACCTCAAGCAGTGGTGGATGCGGTGGTCGGCAAAGGGTACGACGCTAAATTACCTGAAGTAAAACAAAAAGGTTTGTTTTTTATTGTCCCTGAAAAAAAAGATACCAAAACAGAGATTAAAAAAGCCCTGGCAGTTATCGCTGAAATTCCGGCTACGGAGGTGGAGATTGTAGATAACAGGTTGCGGGTAACAAGTTCTCTCCATCCGGCGGAGATGGTACTCTTTCTTGAAAAAAAGGGCATGAAAACTCTGATTGAGGAGGAGATTGAAGACCCGTGGGAAAGGGAAAATGAGGCGGTCAGGCAGGAAATTCGCCGTTCCTGGCAGCGGGCAGGTGTGGCGGCTCTGGTTGGTGCTTCTCTTATGGGGGGGCATATGTCAGGTCTTTTCCCGATGGTACAGGAAAACATGTTTTTCTGGTTGGTTGTTGCTTTAATCTGCCTGGTAACCATGTGGTTTTCTGGAAATAAATACTATATTGGTGCCTGGAAGCAGTCGTTGCACGGCACAGCTAATATGGACACCCTGGTTGCCCTTGGCACGGGTGCGGCCTGGATTTCTTCCCTGTTTGTTATACTTAAACCTGATATCCTGCCCGATCGGGATGTCCATTTATATTTCGATGCTTCGTTGATGATTCTTGCTTTTCTTCAGTTCGGTCATGCCCTTGAAGTCCGGGGCA
>CAZHPX010000255.1:0-2853 GCA_964534785.1 uncultured Desulfobulbaceae bacterium
ATTGGTAAAGTTAAACGGGAACACGGCTATCTGCTTGATCCCCATACTGCGGTCGGTTTTCGGGCCGGGATGGAACTTGCGGTTAGCGGCCGACCGGTGATCTGTCTTGCCACAGCTCATCCCGGCAAGTTCAGCGAAGCTGTGAAAAAGGCCACCGGCCGGGATGTAGAACTTCCTCCAGCCTTGGCAGATTTGGAAAACCGGGAAAGTCGTTACCAGGTCATGGATGCAGATATTGATCTGATTAAAGAATTTATTATTGAACATGCCCTGTCATAATCCTGAACCCGTGACGAAAAAGCATTGAAAATTGGTAAGCGTTCACCGGCACCCGCGGAGTCTACGCTTACAGCTCAGAGGTTATGTTAAGTCTGGAGCTGTCCCGGTGAACGGTTACCTATTTTTTATTAAACCGCCTCGGGTTTCATAACAAATTCCAAAGCTTCTTTAATGGTATGCGGATAATGAAAAATGATCCCCTCCCGCACATCCTCCGGAATCTCCAGAACATCCTTTTCATTGAGAACCGGTAACACCAGTTCCCGTATTCCGGCCCGCAATGCAGCCAGTACTTTTTCACCAATACCACCCACTGGCAGAATATCTCCGCGCAGGGTGATCTCACCTGTCATGGCCACATCCTGACGCACAGTCCTGCCGCTGATGACCGAAACCAGGGAGCTGACCATGGCCACACCGGCGGATGGTCCATCCTTGGGAGTTGCCCCCTCCGGGACATGGACATGAAGGTCGACCTGAGAAAAAACGTCTTCGTTGATTCCCAACTCTGTTGCATGGGAACGGATATAGGTCAAGGACGCAGTGGCGGATTCTTTCATCACATCACCAAGTTTGCCGGTGAGGGTTAAGCCGCCCTTGCCCTTCATCTTCGAGATTTCTATGAACAGAATCTGGCCGCCCACCGGTGTCCAGGCCAGGCCGGTGGCAAGACCGGGTCCCCAGGTACGGGCCTTTGTTTCCGGAAAGTAGCACAGGGCACCAAGAAAATCATACAGGCTCTCTTTAATGACCACGGTTTTTTCCGTGCGGCCACGGGCAATCTGTGCTGCCACCCCGCGACAGATTGCGGCCAGTTCACGCTCCAGGTTCCGGACACCAGCCTCTCTGGTGTAGGAACGGATAATAGCTTTCAGGGCTTCATCCTCTATTTCCAGGTCATCCTCGGTCAAGGCATGTGCCTCAAACTGTTTGGCCAGCAGATGCCTGCGGGCAATGGCCACCTTCTCCACCTCGGTATAACTGGACAGTTCCACCACCTCCATCCGGTCGTGCAACGGGCCGGGAATGGTATCCAGCATGTTGGCAGTGGCAATAAACATCACCCTGGAAAGATCAAATTCAATGTCCAGATAATGGTCGGTGAAGGTGGAGTTCTGCTCCGGGTCCAGCACCTCAAGCAGGGCGGATGCCGGATCACCCCGGAAATCATTGCCTAATTTGTCAATCTCGTCGAGCAGGAAAACCGGATTATTGGCCCCTGCTTTTTTCAGACCCTGAATAATACGACCTGGCAGGGCTCCGATATAGGTACGTCGATGACCGCGAATCTCGGCCTCATCACGCATTCCTCCCAGGGCGATACGAACAAACTTACGCCCCATGGTCCGGGCAATGGACTGGCCGAGTGAAGTTTTTCCCACGCCGGGAGGACCGACAAAGCAGAGGATGGGGCCATGGATATCAGGTTTCAGCTTGTGCACAGCCAGAAATTCAATGATCCGCTTTTTGATCTTGTCCAGTCCGTAGTGATCCTCATCCAGGTCTTTCTCTGCCTTATCCAGATCCAGAGAGTCAGTGGTGGAATCTGTCCAGGGAAGGTCAAGAATCCAGTCCAGGTAATTACGGGTGCCGGAATATTCAGGAGAGGAAGGAGAAATACGTCCCAGCCGGGTAAGCTCTTTTTCAACGGCAGCCCTTGCCTCCCCGCTCAGCCCTTTTTCAGCGGCCCGTTCCCGCAGTTCCCGGATTTCAACCTTCTCTTCACCCTCTTCCCCCAGCTCCTTGCGAATGGCCTGCATCTGCTGACGCAGAAAAAACTCCCGCTGTTTACCATCGATATCTTTCTTGATATCATCCTGCAGTTTTTTGCTCATCTCCACTGTTTCAAGCCGCTTGTTCAGCTCCCGGGCAACCCGGTGCAGCATCAGATCAATCTCGACAATCTCAAGGATTTCCTGTTCATCAACAATCTTGAGACTCAACTGGGAGGTTATCAAATAACCGATATGAAACGGGTTGGTGAGGGCATTGACTGTGGCCAGCATCTCCGGCGGCAACTGGGTCAGCTCGACCAGCCTCTTGAACTGACTGCGGATACCGAGGAGCAGGGCCTCAGGCTTCTTGTTCTCTTCGTCGTAATCCATCGGGACTTCAGCAACCCTGGCCACCAGGTATGGTTGTTCACCTGTATACTCAATAACACTGAGTTTGCTGATACCACTGACCAGAACCTGGTAAAAGCCCTGCTTAAACTTGGTCAGTTTATGGATATAACCAACAACCCCGACCCGGTACAGATCATCACCGGTAAGGGCATCATCGTCCGGTGTCTGGTCTTTACGGCTGGGCACCAGCCCTATCATCCGGTTTTTTAACAGAGCATCATCAATGAGCTGTTTGGAAGAGTCACTGGCCACCTGCAGGGGAAAGCCCATGCCCGGGAAAAAAACAAATCCGTACAGAGGCAGAATCGGCAGGGTTTCCGGGACCTGCAGACCAGCAGGATCGATGCCCGGCTCCTGTTGTGATGACTTTTCTTTATTCTCTTTATTATTATCCATCACTAGTGTCCCAACGTTTAATCGAACAATTTCAACTGGATAACATTGGGGG
>CAZHPX010000256.1:0-2848 GCA_964534785.1 uncultured Desulfobulbaceae bacterium
AAGGCCCAGCAAGGGATTGCTACAACTGGGTTTTTGAGAGTTCCGGATATAGCCGATAGAACAATACAAAATATACATTCTCAATTTGTCACTTTTTTGTATTGCACCCGACGAGATATCAACAATCATTGCCCCTCGTTCAGGAGGCGTTCCTTTGCTTCTCTCCATGGCGATACAGTCGCTTGAGAGTCTTCAAGGCGTTGCTTTCTGTTCTCAAGTATTTCGCGGTGCCATTCAGGTGACTGCATATATCCTGGTTCGCAGCAGAGACTGTTCCAGACACTCTCTAATAAGCGAATTTTTTCGGCAACCGACATGGTCTCAAGCGGTATTTCAATGGACATAAAACCATCCTCGCAAAAATAGAAGATATGGGTCAGGTTACAGGTGCCAGGGGACAGCTGCCAGGTTACAGGTTACTACAGGAAAGACAGGTTAATAGAGTTTTTTCCTGTCCCTTGACCACTGTCCTCTGAAACCCAAAACGGTGACATTGCTCTCAACTCAGCAATAATGGCAGGCATCGTGTCAAGGACGAAATCTACCTCCGCCTCTGTGTTATAAACAGAAAGACTATACCTGATTGAACCATGGGCTGCGGTGAACGGAACTCCCATGGAACGCATAACATGGGATGGTTCCAGAGAGCCGGAGGTACAGGCAGAACCGGATGAGGCACAGATGTTGTAGCGGTTCATGTGGAGAAGTATTGCTTCGCCTTCAACAAATTCAAAACTTATATTGCTGGTATTGGGTAGTCGCTTATCCGGGTGTCCGTTGAGCATGGACTTTGGAATAGCGGCAAGGAGTCCCTTTTCAAGCTTGTCCCGCAACAGCCTGACTTCCAGATTTTCTTCGTTCAGATTTTCCCTGGCCAACTGGCAGGCACGACCAAGACCAACGATTGAGGCGACATTTTCCGTGCCGCCCCGGCGACCGCTTTCCTGATGGCCTCCGTGGAGGAAGGGAACAAAGGGGGTGCCTTTTCTTATATAGAGGACACCGACTCCTTTGGGTGCATGCAGCTTATGTCCGGAGAGGGAAAGAAAATCAATTTCGTTTTCCTTCATGTTGATCGGGATTTTCCCCACTGCCTGAACTGCATCGGTATGAAAGAGGATATCTCTCTCCTTTGCCATGGCCGCCATTTCTTCCACCGGGAAAATCACTCCGGTTTCATTGTTGGCCCACATGATTGAGATTATGGCTGTATCTTCGCCAAGTGCCTGCTCGTACTGATCCATATCTAACAATCCCTGTCGATCAACCTGCAATCTGGTACATCGGTGTTTATGACCGGTGAGCTGGGCCAGGTTTTCACAGAGATTTTTCACTGCCGGATGTTCAACCCTGGTGGTGATCACATGTCGTTTGTCGGAAAATGTCTGCAGGGCGGAAAGAATAGCAGTGGAGTCACTTTCTGTGCCGCAGCTTGTGAAAAATATTTCTTCCGGTTCTGCTCCTATGGAATCGGCAATCATGGCCCGGGCGGTTTCAATATATTTTCCCACCTGACCGCCAAATGAGTGCATGGAGGAGGGATTTCCGTAACAGTCGGTGAGAAAGGGCATCATGGCATCAAGTACTTCCGGGGCAATACGGGTGGTGGCGTTGTTGTCCATGTATATGATTTTGTCACTGCCGCAATCTATTGTCATTATTTTTCCTCCTCAACGATCAGGGTCTCGACAACCTGTTCCCGCAGTTTTTTCTCAACATAATTTTTTAAAGTTGTGTTTGAAGAGGCACATCCTGAACATGCACCACGAAGCGAAACCGTGACGAAATCGCCATCAACATCAATCAGTTCAATATCACCCCCGTCTTTCTTCAGGCCGGGCCGGATTTCCCTTTCCAGAACTTCTTCAATTTTTTTAATTTTCTGGAGGACGGTCATTTTTTTATCTTTTTCATGCTTTTTGTCTGTTGTAATTATTCCTTCCACGGTCTGCTGAAGGATTTCCCGTAACCGGTCTTCACATTTCCCGCAGCCTCCCCCGGCCTTGGTGAAGTTGGTGATTTCTTCGACAGAACGGAGCTCTGACTCTTGAATGGCCCGGATGACTTCCAGATCGGTAACCCCAAAACACTCGCAGACCACTTCGCCTTCGGCCATGGGGAGAATAACGCCTTTATAATCGGCAATGGCTGCTTCCAAGGCCTCTCGTCCCATGACCGAGCAATGCATTTTTTCTTTTGGCAGACCACCCAGGGCCTCGGCAATGTCTTCATTGGTAATTTTGGCCGCCTCTTCAATGGAGATACCTTTTATCATCTCTGTCAGCACTGAAGACGAGGCAATGGCAGAGGCACAGCCAAAGGTTTTAAACTTTGCGTCAGTAATAATATCGTTGTCATTGACCTTGATGGTCAGTTTTAAAGCATCTCCGCAAGAGAGTGAACCTACATCACCTGTGCCGCTTGAGTCTTCAATTTCCCCGACATTACGGGGGTGGATGAAATGCTCCTGAACCGCGTTCGTATATTCCCACATGGTTGTTTTGTTTCCTTAATTGCTGGTTTCGGGTTTTTGTCCCCTGCATCCTGTTTTCTGTCCTCTGTCCTCTGGTTTATGACACCTGTTAATCAATGACTCCGGTTTCTGCAAGTATTGATTTTGCGGTTTGGACCAGAAGTCCGGTCTCTGATGCTTTTCTCGCCTCGACATAAAACCGAACTTTGGGCTCGGTGCCGGACGCTCTGATCATGATCCAGGAATCATCTCCCATGATCATTTTTCTGCCATCTACTGTCAATACCTCTTTAATGGTTTTTTCTTTGCTGCCGACAACCACCTTGCTGCCAACCCCATATTTTTCAAGGATGGATAAAGATTTCTGTAGCTCTT
>CAZHPX010000257.1:0-2845 GCA_964534785.1 uncultured Desulfobulbaceae bacterium
CAAGGGATATGGTTTCAAGATCCCGCATCTTGCCAACCATAATGATATCAGGGTCTTCACGAAGAGCACCCCGAAGAGCAGCAGAAAAGCTCTTGGTATGGGTTCCCACTTCACGATGATTGATGACACATTGCTGACTTTTATGGACAAACTCGATGGGATCTTCAATGGTCAGGATATGGTCTTTTCTGGTTTTATTTGCTTCATCGACAATGGCGGCCAGGGTCGTTGACTTACCGGAACCGGTGGGGCCGGTGACGAGAACAAGTCCCTTGGGGAGGCTGGCGAGCTTTGCGATAACCTTGGGTAATCCCAAATCATCACAGGTCATGATGTCACTGGGAATCTCACGAAACACTGCAGCAATCCCATATTTTTGTTGAAAAAAGTTACACCTGTAGCGGGCAAGTCCTGGTATTTCATAACCAAAATCCATATCCCCTGATTCTTCAAAGGCTTTAATCC
Source organism: uncultured Desulfobulbaceae bacterium (assembly GCA_964534785.1). GTDB lineage: Bacteria > Desulfobacterota > Desulfobulbia > Desulfobulbales > Desulfobulbaceae > DRLX01. Next base: position 466 of record CAZHPX010000257.1, read on the forward strand.
GATTTTCCGGACATATTTCATACAACATGGTTTTCAGTTCGTTATTTTCCAGGACTTTAAATTTTACTTTTTCCATTTCTCCACGGACGCGGAGAACTGGTTGTTGTCCGGACATCATGTGCAGATCCGATGCCCCCTCGTCATTCATTAATTTGAAAAACGCATCTATTTGTGCCATGGTTAACCTCCAGGTAAACAAGGAGAAAGAAAAAAAGAAATTAAAAAACAACAGTTCTGCTAATATGCTGGACGATTTCATCAACATCATCCATTACTTCAATCAGGGCAAGGTCCTTTTCTGAAATTTTCCCGGTTGCCAGCAGTTGCGTTTTCAGCCAGTCTAACAATCCACTCCAGAATGAAGAGCCGACCAGAATAATCGGAAACGGTTTAACCTTGTGGGTCTGGATAAGGGTTAACGACTCAAAGAGTTCGTCCATGGAACCAAACCCACCCGGCATACAGATAAAGGCCATGGAGTATTTCATGAACATAACCTTGCGGACAAAGAAATATCTGAAATCAAGAGGAAGGTTGATATATTTGTTTACGTACTGTTCATGGGGAATATCTATATTAAGTCCTATGGAAATACCTCCGGCCTCACTGGCACCACGATTTGCCGCTTCCATGATACCGGGACCGCCGCCGGTAACAATGGGGTATCCTGTTTCGGCAAGTTTATGGGCTATTGCTCTTGCCTTTTGGTAGTCTGGATGCTCTTCTTTGGTCCTGGCGGATCCGTAAACTGTGACCGCAGGCCGCTCTATGGCGGACATGGTGTCAAAGCCATCGACAAATTCAGCCATGATTCGAAACATTCGCCACGAGTCACCGCTGCTTATATGCTCAAAGTAATTATTGTTTTCTCTGCTTATTGAAAATCGGTTATGGTTATTCATTTTTTGCCATTTTTTTGTTTTTTGTTTGCTTGAAGGGAGAATCAAGTTCTGTGAGAAGCAGTTCTGCACTGTTTTTGTCAGAACGAGTAGAATTTTCCAAGGTGAAGATTTTTTGCAATACGGAACGAGCTTTATTGGTTTTTTTCGTCTTTACAAGAAGTTCGCCGTGGAGCAGGATTGCTCTGACATGGTTAACTTTTATGCGTAAACATTGTTTGACAGCCTCTATGGCTTCGCTGAATTTTTGCTGGTACTTCAAGGCTCGTCCATAGCGATACCAGCAGTTTGCTGATCGCCCATCCATTGATAATGCTTTTTCAAGCAGTATGTTACCGGTTTCTTCGCCTTCCCCGTGCTCAACATAAAGTAAACCAAGCATACTCATGCTTTCATGATCATGGGCATAAAGCTGGAGGGCGTGTTGCAGTGATTTCATGGCTTCTTTCATGGAACCTGTTTCAAGAAAAGCCTCCCCCTGTAATCGGTAAAGAAGAAAATTCTTTTCCTGACCTGCTTCATGCCAGAGTTTAATAAAGGGCAGAGCCTGTTTGTATTGACCCGCCTGACAGTAGAGGCGGCTTAGCTGCTGGTAGACCTCCAGTCCATCCCTGCCGGTATGTGTCTGCACCTGGAATGCTTTTTTAAAAAAAACCAGGGCAGCATGGTCGTCCCCTCGAACCTGATGGGCGTAGCCAAGATTTACAAGAGCCATGTAATCGTCTGGTTTTTCTTCTAATACCTGCTGAAAAGATTCAATAGCCTTTTTATACCTGTTCATTTTGATCAAAGATACTCCAAGGCTGTTGAGCAGGTTATGATCCCCTGGTTTCAGTTGCAGACCAAGTGAATATTCACGAACTGCCTGCCTGAAGTCTCCTTCATCAAAATACCAGTCTCCACTGATATTTAGAGTCAAATGGTTGAAAAAGATAATGCTGGCAGAATCGTAAAAACTACCATGCATTATTGCCTTGTGACAGTTACGAATGGTATCTGTTTTGCTGAACTGGAGACAGGGATAGTGGCAGCCGCCAACTTCCACGGATATTCTGTTTGTTTTACGAACCTGTTCTGCCATATACCGGATGCGATCTGCAAATGCGGTGGAGGTTGCAAGGGGAAATAGAACAAAGACCTGGTTGACTGTATTGGTAAACAGTTGTTCCCGATCGGTTATAAGGGGAGCGATACGCTCATCCAGGGGGACTTTGCCGGTGCATGTCTCAGTCTGAAAAACGGCCAGACCAAAGCGGTTAATCCCCCGCCATTTGTTGCGCAGCTTCCCTAAAGTTCCAGCCTCCGGCAGGGCAAAAGGGAAATATTTCAGTTCTTCCAGGGCAGTGATATCACATATTCCATACGGGCCCCGCCGTTCAGCTATTTTAAGAGTCTGCCAGAGCTTTTCCATCACTTCAGGTTTATTGCCTGTTCCCGCACAGGCAATATGCACTTTCTGGATGGCTTCTCTTTTCAGTAAT
>CAZHPX010000258.1:0-2840 GCA_964534785.1 uncultured Desulfobulbaceae bacterium
GGTTTATTACCTGTTCCCGCACAGGCAATATGCACTTTCTGGATGGCTTCTCTTTTCAGTAATCTCTGGAGATTATGCCCAAAAGAAGTTCTTTGCTGGTGATTCTTCCCGGTTGTCAGCAAGGCAAAGACTCCCTGTCCTTCAAAAAAAAGAATACCATGGCTGACTGCCGCAAAAAAATCCGATATTGTCTTAATCTTGTGCAAACTGCCGGCGGCAGTCCGTCTTATAAACGAGATATTGATTAAAAAAAGTGCGTAATGGTTGTCTGTATCTGTTGATTTTAGAAAAAAGTCAAGAGCTCTGCTGTTGTGTAGACCTGTAACAGGATCAATACAGCTCTCTTTGATAATCAGCATTTGTTTACGCAGGATATGTTGGAACTCAGACAGCGAGGAGTCGGATAACTTCTTAAGTAGCGGGTGATTTATCTCTGTATTGACAAAAACAAAAAATGCGTGTCCTCCGTTCTCAAGTGGCTGGGGGATGATCAGGGTTTCCTGTTCACGAACCGGGGTATTTATCCGGGCGGCAGTATTTGTTATTTCAACCAGCTCTTCAGGGAGCAGATGCTCTTTTATTGATATGCCTGTCTTTCCTCTCAGATAGATTTTTACGTTCACCGGCAGGGGAAACAGCCTCTCAGCTTCCTGGATAAACCGCTGGCTCAGCAGGGTACAATCATCAGCAGTAAGCTGCTCTGCGGGGACAATGTGTGTTGTTCCGGTTATCATGGGGATAATATATTAAGTAGAGACCTGTGGATTAGGGTTATTTCGTCATCGGCTGTGGTGCGAAGGTCAAGAACAAGGAGATCGTCTTCAATGCGTGATATGATGGGGATATTTTGCTGGCGAAGCTTAAACTCCAGCTCATTTACTTTAAGGTTATGGGGTTTAATGTTAACCCCGGCACTGGGGATGTTCTGTTCCGGCATGGCCCCGCCGCCAACTCTTGATGATGTTTCAACAAGGGTGCAGCGGCATTGATCATCTAAGTCTTTACGAAGTAAGTGGAGCAGTAGTTCGGCTCTTTTATTTACTGTATCCACGGGGGTGGAAATCATGGATAGAGTCGGGATGGTTTGCAATGCTTTTTCTTCATCCATATAGATACGGAGTATTGATTCTAATCCTGACAGAGTAAATTTATCTATTCGCAAGGCCCGGTTGAGAGGGTTTTTTTTGATGGTGTCGATAATCTCCTTTCTGCCGACAATAATGCCGGCCTGGGGGCCGCCAAGTAGTTTATCACCACTGAAGGTCACCACATCAATTCCGGATGCGACTGTTTCCTGAACTGTCGGTTCTTTCATCAACCCGAACCTGCTGAGATCAACGAGACAGCCGGAACCGAGGTCCTCCATCACCGGTATTTTTTTCTGTTTGCCCAACGCAGCCAGCTCTTCATTGCTGACTTCACTTGTAAAACCAATGATCCGGTAATTACTGCAGTGAACCTTGAGCAACAATCCTGTATCTTCGCTGATTGCCTGCTCATAATCGTAGAGGTGGGTGCGGTTTGTCGCCCCGACTTCAACAAGTGAGGCACCACTGCGGGACATTATATCCGGAATACGGAAAGAACCTCCGATTTCAACGAGTTGACCGCGGGAGACGATAACTTCTTTTCCCATGGCGAGAGTTTGCAGGGCAATGAAAACCGCTGCGGCATTGTTATTGACAACAAGTCCTGCCTCTGCCCCGGTCAGCTCGCAAAGAAGCTCTTCAACGAGGCTGTAGCGGCTGCCTCTTTTGCCGGTGGCAAGGTCAAACTCAAGGTTTGAATACCGGCATCCGGCCTCATGTATAGCCTCCATGGTCCCGGCGGGAAGGAGTGAACGGCCCAGGTTGGTATGAATAATTACCCCGGTACAATTGATAACCCGCTTGAAACGAGGTCGATACTCTTTTAAAATATATGTCTCAAGGGCGGCGAGAAGTAACTCAGGCTCTAAATCTTCAGGGATGATATCAGTATCATGGATAATATTATTTCTGAGTATGTCTATGTAGGAGCGGATGCAGTATTTCAGCGTGCGTATGGGTATTTCGGCAAGAGAATGTCGTTTTTTAAGTTTGAGGAGACATTCATCAACCTTGGGAAGTTGACGGAGAAGAGATTTATTCATTATGATATTAACCAGTTAGAATGACTTAAAAAATAAAAGTTTACAGCGTCAATAGTTATAGTGGGGGTGGGGTGAGGTTAAGTTCATTTGCACCCATTTCTCATTTCTTTATATAATAGATATATACGATATTTTCATAGGGTAAGGCAAATGGAAAAAATATATTGTTACTGAAAAAAGGAGAGGATGCGATTTCGCTGCCTGAGCTGTTGCAGAACTCAGGTAATAGGAAAAAGATGAGTAACTATTCAGAAGCACCTCACGGAGTCTACGCTTGCTCTGGTGACACCAGGGCAGGGCGGCGGGTGACATTAGGGCAGAACCTGCCCCTCCATATCAAAATGCATGTCAGGTATACTACATGTCGTGGCTACTGGAGGCAAGCGGATACCCAGTTATCATTAATATGCTGCGAAGTTCACAATGAACAAATATAAAGCACTTCTGAACGGCAAATTACCGTCCGGAGCCGGGGCTTTTGCCCCGGCTCCGGACGGTAGCCAAATGTTTACCACTTTCTACTTCTGATTACTCATCATCCAAGTTGCAAAGATGATGAGGCGGAAAAAATGTTGACATTAGATTTCAGGTTATGTATAAACGACTCCCGTTGTCCGTCTAACAATCTTTGGAATTTTGTGAGTCGGACCGCAAAAAAAAAACTCAGAGCAAGCTCAGTTTTATTATTGACAAGCTTTGTTAAGCAGGA
>CAZHPX010000259.1:0-2835 GCA_964534785.1 uncultured Desulfobulbaceae bacterium
TGGTATATCCTTGATATTTCAGTTGTTCCCCGGGCAGACAGCCCGGCAATCACCAGAGATGCCGATGCCCTGAGATCAGTGGCCATGAGCGGAGCACCACATAACTTTTCCGGAGGCACCCCTCTTATCACCGCACTTGAACCGTCTATGGAGATATCAGCACCTAATCGCTGCAGTTCGGCAACGTGCATGAATCTGTTTTCAAAAATAGTTTCATTAACTATGGATGTACCTTCGGCCTGGATCAGCAAGGCCATGAACTGGGCCTGGAGATCGGTGGGAAACCCCGGATACACCATGGTCTTGATATCAACTCCCTTAAGAAAACAATCAGAACCTGACTCCCTGTCACAGGCCACCAGAAAACTGTTTTTATCTGCTTTAACCTCCACGCCGGCATTTCTTAACTTCTCGGTCAAGGCCGGTAGATTGGCCGGATTGCAGTTTTCCACCCTGACCTCTCCCCCGGCGGCAGCCACGGCTATCAGATAGGTCCCGGTTTCAATTCGATCGGGAATGATATCAATTTCCGCAGCAGATAATGAATCAACCCCGTGAACAGTCAATCTCCCGCTTCCCCGTCCCTCAATCTCTGCTCCCATGGAAATCAGCATGTCAACAAGATTACCAACCTCTGGTTCCCTGGCACAATTTTTTATTACCGTTGTCCCTTTAGCCCGAACCGCTGCCATGAGCAGGTTTTCAGTTGCGGTCACCGACGGTACGTCAAAATAAACTGTTCCTCCGTATAACTCTCCTTCACATCCTGCCTCAACATAACCGGCAGCAAGAGTCGTCTTCACCCCAAGCTGTTCAAAACCCTTGAGATGATAGTTAATGGGACGGGTGCCGATGGCACAGCCACCGGGCAGGGACACTCTGGCATAACCGGTTCGGGATAGCAGAGGCCCAAGGACAAGTACCGAAGCCCGCATGGTTTTAACCAGGTCATAGGGTGCTTCTGCCCCGCTTAAGTTGCTGGTATCCACAAAAACAGTGGTCCCTTCACGCCGATGCTCCCCGCCAAGGGTGGCAAGAAGTTTAAGCATTGTCCTGGTATCACGAAGATCAGGAACATTGTGAATAACATGAGTTCCTGGAGCAAGAAGTGTTGCCGCAAGAATTGGCAGGGCAGCATTTTTTGCCCCGCTGATCTGCACGCTTCCGTATAACTGCTTACCACCTCTAATAACAATCTTATCCATTTTATTCAGGTTTGGAGTTTCTGGTTTCTGGTTTATGACACTGCCCCGACAAACCTGGGTCTGCCGCTATAATCGGAACGAACCACTATATTACCATAACCGGCTGCAGTCAAAATCCCAACAATAGCATCAGCCTGTGCCACACCTGTCTCAAGACATAGCAGTCCACCTTTGCACAGATAGTGTATGGATTCTGGAATAAGCTGCCGATAACAGTCAAGGCCATCATTTCCGGCAAAAAGTGCCTGTTCCGGCTCAAAAGATGCCACTTCCCTCTGCAGGGATGGTCTGTCCTGCTCACTGATATAAGGTGGATTAGCGACGATTAGATCAAATGAATTGTCTTTGGCAAGCGAATCAAAAAGGTTAGAGCAGAGAAGAGATATCCTGTCCTGGAGACAATGTTTTTTAATATTTACCCCGGCTACAGAAAGAGCTGCCAATGAGTTATCCACCCCAAGCAGGGAACCGGCAAGTTCCATGGCAAGAACAACAGCCATAACCCCGCTGCCGGTACACATGTCAAGGAAACGACCTTTTTTATTTTTATTTATGCCATGGTCACCGGCAAAAGACAAAACCTGTTCCAGGACAAACTCTGTTTCAGGGCGGGGAATCAGAACAGCAGGTGAAACAAAAAAATTAAGTGACCAGAATTCAACCCTGCCGGTAATATACTGCAATGGCTCCCGTCTGCACCTGCGGGAAATCATGACAAAAAAAAGTTCCGCATGGGCAGGGAGCAACACTTCCTCATAACGGAGAAAAAGAGCGGCCCGATTACAGGCAAGAACTTCCTGGAGCAGATATCCAGCCTCAAACTGCCCGTTATCAATTCCGGCCTTTGCCAATAATCCACCGGCAGTTAATATTGCTTCACAGACAGTCAATTTTTTTTACAATTCAAGTTTTTTCAAAATTCCTGATAGAAGCAATCAGGCAAACACATAGAATAGCACCTGTCACCTGTAACCTGCCACCTGCCCCAGGGCTTCTGTCTGATAATGAGTAATCAGGGGGACAATAACCTCATCAAGATTACCGGCAATAATCTGGTCAAGTTTGTACAGAGTCAGGTTTATCCGATGATCGGTCATTCGCCCTTGAGGAAAGTTATATGTCCGTATTCTTTCACTGCGATCCCCGCTGCCAACCTGACTTTTTCGTTCTTCGGAAATTTTGTCATGCTGTTCCTGCTCCATTTTGTCGAGCAGTCTTGCCCGTAACACCTGTAATGCCTTGGCTTTATTTTTATGCTGGGATTTTTCATCCTGACAGGTAACCACCAGACCGGTGGGCAGATGGGTAATCCTGACCGCTGAATCCGTGGTGTTAACAGACTGGCCTCCGGGACCGGAAGCACGATAGACATCAAACTTTAACTCGTTTGGTTCAATATGAAGATCAACCTCTTCTGCCTCAGGTATAATGGCAACCGTCACCGCCGAAGTATGGACTCTTCCCTGGGTCTCTGTTTCAGGTACCCTTTGCACCCGATGCACCCCTGATTCATATTTAAGCTGTGAATAAACCTGTTCGCCGCTGACCAGGCCGACAACCTCTTTAAACCCGCCAATCCCGATGGGACTGGAACTCATAATTTCGACCTTCCATCCCCGGAACTCAGCAT
>CAZHPX010000260.1:0-2834 GCA_964534785.1 uncultured Desulfobulbaceae bacterium
ATTGGTGTAACATGAAGCATTTTCCGGCTTTCTGATCTCTGATTGTCTGCAGGGCATAATGTACTTAAGTTGTTAAATGTACGTCACTTCTTCAATTATAAAACAGTATACTTAACCAGTCTGTTTGTTTCTATAAAGAATGTCAGCAAATAGTTATTTATTTTTTTTGTTGATAACTTTTCATTGAATATGTCCTGGATTATCGGCGTTTTTGAACCTGAAAATTCTGGATTTACCTCGCCTTTTTTCTCCTCTTTGTAACCTGCCGTATATACATCTTAAGTCGTACTCATTTGATGGTATAGTTTTATATCTTGTAACTGTTCGTTACAGGCGTTGATTTACGAGATGTTGTTTATCGTAAATCAGCAGAGCTGGTGAACGGTTATATGTTTATTGATTTTGTCCGGTTTGATTGCGGAGATTTTATAAATTTGTATTTTCATGAGGGATTTTTATGGATATTAGCATAATAAGCCTGTTTTTGGCAGGGGTGATTCTGATCTTTGGGGTAGGGATTGGATTCTCTCTTCGCAAAAAACTTGTTGAGGGTAATCAGGCAAACATTGAGGCCCAGAGCCGGCAGATCATTGAGAATGCGATTCATGATGCTGCAAAAGCAAAAAAGGAACAGCTTCTTCTTGCCAAAGAAGAAGTGTATCTGATTAAATTGGAATCAGATAAAGAAATTAAGCAGTCTCGTTATGAATTGAAAGATGAACAACGACGCATAGATAGAAAACTTGACGAGGTGAAAGGCGATATTGATGCCATTAAGGCTCGTTCTGAAAAGCTGGAGGGGCGGGAAGAAGAAAACCGTGCCTACAGGCTTAAGCTTGAACAACGGGATAGAGAGCTTGATTCTCTTATTGATAACCAGCGGTGTAGATTAGAGAAAATATCCGGTATAGGTCGTGAAGAGGCCAAAAAAGAGCTTATGGACTCAATCGAGAGTGAGGCCCGTATGGATGCCGCCAAACGGCTGGTTCGTATCGAAAATGAAATGAAAATGGAGGCCGACCGTAAGGGGAAAAATATTCTTGCCCTGGCCATTTCCCGCTATGCTGGTGACTATGTTGCAGGCAAGACGGTTTCCATGGTTCTGTTGCCCAGCGAGGAAATGAAAGGGCGAATTATAGGTAGGGAAGGGCGTAATATCAGGGCGATAGAGGCTGCCACCGGCATTGATATTATTATTGATGATACACCGGAAGCGGTTATTTTGTCAGGTTTTAATCCTGTTCGTCGTGAAATTGCCCGCCTTGCTCTTGAGCGGCTTATTGCCGATGGCCGCATTCATCCGGCCAGGATTGAAGAAGTGGTTGCCAGGGTTACCGAAGAGCTTCAGGTTGAAATACGGGAGGCAGGTGAGCAGGCGACTTTTGATGTCGGTGTTCATGGTATGCATGTTGATCTGATTGAGTTGATTGGCCGCCTGAAATATCGAACCAGCTACGGGCAGAATATCCTTCAGCATTCATTGGAGGTAGCCTTTCTCTGCGGGGTGATGGCTGCAGAGCTTTGCCTGGATGTGAAAAAAGCCAAACGGGCCGGTTTGCTCCATGATGTGGGCAAAGCGGTTGATCATGAAGTGGAAGGTTCCCATGCTGTTATTGGCCGTGATCTGGCAAAAAAATATGGTGAAGCTGATGATATTGTTTATGCTGTTGGTGCCCACCATGAAGATCAGCCGCCTGTAAGTGTTCTTGATATTCTGGTGCAGTCGGCGGATGCCTTGTCCGGTGCCAGGCCCGGTGCCAGGAAAGAAATGCTGCAGAGCTATGTCAAACGCTTGGAAGATTTGGAAAACATAGCAAATGGTTTTCATGGAGTTGAAAAATCGTATGCTATCCAGGCCGGTCGTGATCTGCGTATCATTGTCGATAGTTATAAAGTTCATGATGATGAGGCGGTTCTGCTCAGCCGCGATATTGCCAGGGCGGTTGAGGAGAAGTTGACCTATCCGGGGCAAATCCGGGTAACGGTGATTCGTGAAACAAGAGCTGTTGAGTACGCCCGGTGAAAGGTTTCAGGTGCAGATGGGTCGCCCTGTGATTGCTTAGGTGTTGGCAATGGATATTGAAAAGGTTGGGGAAGGGAGCTGGGAGATGAAAAGCGTTGAGGAGCAGATAACCCTTATTGAAAGGGGAGTTGTTGACCTGATATCAAGGGAAGAACTGGTAAAGAAGTTGACCCGTTCCATGGAGACCGGGAAGCCATTGATTATCAAGGCTGGTTTTGACCCGACAGCTCCGGATCTTCATCTTGGTCATACGGTTCTTCTCCAGAAACTTCGTCATTTTCAGCAGCTTGGCCATCTTGTTCACTTTCTGATTGGAGATTTCACCGGTTTGATCGGTGATCCGACTGGTAAATCCGATACCAGGCTGCCCCTTACCCGTGAAGATATTGACCGAAATGCCGAAACTTACAAGGAGCAGGTTTCCAAAATTCTTGATCCGGAAAAGACAAAGGTTGTCTTTAATTCCACCTGGCTTGGTGAACTCAGCTCCTACGATATGATTCGTCTGGCCTCTCACCTCACTGTGGCGAGAATGCTTGAACGCGACGACTTCAAGAAGCGGTTTGAATCAAATCGGCCGATTTCGATTCATGAGTTTCTTTATCCCCTGATTCAAGGGTATGATTCGGTGGCCATGGAAGCCGATGTGGAGCTGGGCGGTACGGATCAGTTATTTAATCTGCTCATGGGGCGAGACCTTCAAAAAAGCCGCGGACAGTCTCCCCAGGTTGTCCTGACCATGCCGCTTCTTGAAGGCCTTGACGGGGTTGACAAGATGAGCAAATCACTTAATAATTATATTGGTATTTCC